>NZ_JBPQTP010000106.1:0-22947 GCF_051386395.1 Micromonospora sp. URMC 106 | reverse complement strand
CGCCCGACCCACCGGCCCGACCCCGGGCACACCCGCCCCGGGCGGCGCCGCGCCCGTCCGTATCACGCTGATCACCGGTGACCAGGTCGAGCTGGCCCCGGCCGCGTCCGGGCGGGTGGCCGCCACGGTCCGCCCCGGCCCTGGCCGCGACCGGGTCACCTTCCACACCACCGAGGTCGACGGCGGGGTGCGGATCGTCCCCAGCGACGTCGTGCCGTACCTCTCCGCCGGGGTGCTCGACCCGGACCTCTTCGACGTGCAGGAGTTGGCCGCGGCCGGGTACGGCGACGCCGACCAGGGCGCGCTCCCGCTGATCGTGCGTTATCAGGAGCCGGCCGCCGGGCGGGTGCGCTCGCTCGCCGGCGCCACCGCCGCCCGGCCGCTGAAGAGCATCAACGGCGCGTCCCTGCGCGTCGACAAGGGCGACCTCGGCGGCCTGTGGAGCACGCTGCGGGCCGCCCCGGCCGGTCGCGCCACCGGTGCCGACGCGGCCCGGCTCGGCGCCGGCATCGCGCGGGTGTGGCTGGACGGACGGGTCCGCCCGGTGCTGGAGCACAGTGTGTCGCAGATCGGCGCGCCGACCGCCTGGTCGGCCGGCCGCGACGGCGCCGGTGTGCGGGTCGCGGTGCTCGACACGGGGGCCGACGCCGCGCACCCCGACCTGGCCGGCCGGATCGCCGGCAGCCAGGACTTCTCCGGCAGCGGGAGCGCCGGCGACGGGCACGGGCACGGCACCCACGTGGCGGCCACGATCGCCGGCAGCGGCGCCGCCTCCGGCGGGCTGCGCAAGGGCGTCGCCCCCGGCGCGCAGCTGCTGATCGGCAAGGTTCTCGACGACGGCGGCAGCGGCTACGAGTCGGCCATCATCGCCGGCATGGAGTGGGCCGCCCACTCCGGCGCCAGGGTGGTCAACATGAGCCTCGGCGGCAGCCCCACCGACGGCACCGACCCGATGAGCCAGGCCCTCGACGACCTGACCGCACAGACCGGTGCGCTCTTCGTGGTCGCCGCCGGCAACGACGGCGCGGCCCGCACCGTCGGCACCCCCGGCGCGGCGACCGCGCCGACCAACTGGCCGACTTCTCCAGCCGTGGGCCGCGGGTCGGCGACAGCGGCCTGAAGCCGGAGATCACCGCGCCGGGCGTCGGCATCGTCGCCGCCCGTGCCGCCGGCACCACCATGGGCACCCCGGTGGGGGAGGCGTACACCGGCGCGTCCGGCACCTCGATGGCCACCCCGCACGTTGCCGGCGCGGCCGCCATCCTCGCCCAGGACCACCCGGACTGGACCGCCGACCAGCTCAAGGACGCCCTGGTCAGCACCGCGAAGAACAACCCCGCGCTGACCGTCTTCGAGCAGGGCGCCGGCCGGGTCGACGTGACCCGGGCGCTGGGCCAGCGGGTGTACGGCACGGCCACCGCCGACTTCGGCCGGATCGCCGCCGGCAGCGGGGCGACGGAACGGACCGTCACGTACACCAACGGCACCACGACGGCGCAGACGCTGCGGCTCGCCATCGAGCTGCGCAACCTGGACAGCGGCGCGGCCGAGGCCGACGGCGTGTCCGTCGGCGCCACCGAGGTCACCGTGCCCGCCGGCGGCCGTGCCACCGTGCCGCTGCGCACGGATCCCGCGAAGCTGGACCGCGGCCCGCACGGCGGCTGGCTGGTGGCGACCGGCGCGGACGGCGTCTCGGTGCGCACCGCCGTCGGGTTCACCCTCAACGGCCCGCTGCACACCGTGACCCTGCGCGCGCTGGACATGGCCGGGCAGCCCGGCGTGGCGCCGGTGGCCACCCTCTTCGGCGAGCACCCCGAATCCGATCACCTCGGTTGGATCGCCGGTGAGTCGCAGGTGCAGGTCGAGGAGGGCCCGTACCTGCTTCAGGCGCTCATCGAGCACGGCGCCCCGCTGGACGAGCAGATCACCCTGGTCACCGACCCGGAGCTGACGGTGGACCGGGACCTCACCGTGGTGCTCGACCCGCGCAGGGGCACCCCGGTGCGCATCGAGACGCCGAAGCCGGCGGAGCAGCGCTCGTCGATCAGCTTCTACGAGCACCGGGTCTTCGGCAACGGCCGGCAGGTCGACCACGGAGTGATGACGTTCAGCACCATCCAGCAGGTCAACGTGACACCGACCCGCCGGGTCACCCAGGGCGAGTTCGAGTTCTCCTCCCGCTGGCAGCTGGTCACACCGATGGTGGACGCCACCGTGAGCAGGGTGGCCGGCCCGCTGGACATCAACCTGCTGAACCGGTCCCCTGCCCCCGCCGGCCGGCGGAAGCTGCCGCTGGTCTGGGCCGGCACCGGGACCCCCGCCGAACTGGCCCGGGCCCGGGGCGCGACGGCGCTGCTCGTCGCCGATCCGGAGCGCTCGGAGGAGGAGCAGATCGCGGCGGCCGCCGCGGCCGGGGTGGCGGTGGCGCTCATCGTCCGCCCGGCGGACTCGAGCGCCTGGACGGTCTGGACCCCGGCCGGCGACCGGTTGCCCATCCCCGCCCTGGTGGTGGCGTACGACGACGGCCAGCGGGTCATCGCGGCGGCCCGGGCCGGACGCGCCACGCTGGACCTGGCGCTGACCGTGGACAGCCCCTACCTGTACGACGTGTTCCAGGTGTCGAAGGACCGGGTGCCGGAGCGGATCGTGCACAGGGTGACCGCGGCGAACACCGCCGAGGTGACCGCGCGCTACGCCGACACCGGCGGGTTCGACTGGACCAAGGAGCAGCGGTTCGGCTGGCGGCCGTGGCAGGAGTACTCCTGGAACGACGACCAGCGGCTGGTGCGTACCGGCACCGCCCGGCGGGAGTGGGTCAGCGCCGGGGACTCCTGGTGGCAGCAGCGGGTCATGCACCGGCTCACCTTCTCGAACTCCGGCAAGCTGCTCGGCGGGCTGACCGAGCGGCCCCGCCGGTACGCCGCCACCGACCGGGTCACCGAGTCCTGGTACGCCCCGGTGGTCCGGCCCGCGGTGCCGGCAGTCCCCGGCGCCCCGGTGCCCCGGCGTACCGGGGACGTCCTGGACCTGCGGGTCGCCGAGTTCGTCGACGCCGACGGGCACCACGGCCTGGCGGGGACAAGCGAGGAGCGGGACGCGGTCGAGGCCCGGCTCAGCCGGGACGGGCAGCAGATCGCCGACCTGAGCGGCGGCTGGGCGCCGGTGGCCACCACGCCGGACGCCGCCCGGTACCGGTTGGACGTGACCACCCGCCGCTCGTCGGAGGAGTGGCGCTGGGCCACCCGGACCGAGACGAGCTGGCAGTTCGGCTCGGCCCGCCCGGCCGGTGACGCGGCGCAGCCGCTGCCGCTGCTCCAGGTGGAGTACCAGGTGCCCGCCGACCTGCGGGGCGAGGTGGCCGGCGCGCGCGGGCACCGGCTCGGCCTGGCGCTTCGCCAGCCGGCCGGCGTGCCGGCCCCGCAGGGCACCCGCCTGCGGGTGGAGGTGTCGTTCGACGCCGGGGCGACCTGGCGGTCGGTGCCGGTGCGCGGCTCGGGCACCCGGTACACCGCGCTGGTGCCCGCCGGTCGGGGCGCGGTGTCGCTGCGGGTACACGCCACCGACCGTGCCGGCAACGCCGTCGACCAGACCGTGATCGACGCGTACGGCCTGCGCTGAGCGGGCGCGGGGGGGGACGGCCGGACCCGGCCGCCCCCCCCCCCCCCCCCCCCCCCCCCCCCCGCGGTCACCGCCCGGAGCAGCGCCGGCTCAGAGCCAGCCGCGCCGGGCGGCCTGGTAGGCCAGCCCCGGCCGGGTGTCCACCCCGGCGACCGCCATCAGGTCGGCCAGCCGGCGCTGCACGGTACGCCGGCTCACCCCGAGCTGGGAGGCGATGGACTTGTCCGGCACCCCGGCGACGAAGAGCGAGAGCAGCCGGACCTCGTCGGCGTCCGGGCGGTCCCCGTCGGCGGCGTCCGCCAACGTGCCGCCCGGCCGCAGCGGCGTGGCGACCCGCCAGTGGCTCTCGAAGAGGGCGAGCAGCGCGTCCAGTAGCTGGCTGCGGCCGATCACCGCGGCGCTCGGCTCCCCGCTGTCCCGTTCCGGCACCAGTGGGCAGATCGCCGTCCGGGCGTCCACGACGGCCAGCCGGACCGGCAGCCGGTCCGCCACCCGGGCCTGCTCACCGGCGCGTACGCCCTGCTCGACGTCCGCCAGGGCGCCCGGTTCGAGGAGCATGTCGCGCTCGTAGATGGCCCGGTAGCGCACCCCGCGGGCCAGCGCGTCGAACTCCTCGACGTTCTCCTGCCCGGGCATCGCCAGCGGGTTGGCCCGGCAGAACCAGAGCACCTCGCTGCGCGCGGCGTTCTGCAGGTCCCGCAGCCGTTCCCGGAGCGCGCCGGCACCCGTGATCACCTCGACGAGGTGGTCGGCGTCGTGCCGGCGCAGGCCGGAGCGGTACTCCTCCGTCAGCCGGCTGACCGCCACCCGGGCCGCCTCCAGCGCCTCCTGGTGGCGCAGCAGCGTCCCGCCGAGGGCGACGTCGGGCGCCAGTGGTCGCACCGGCCCGCCCGGGTCGGGACCGGCGGGCAGGACCAGCCCCTTGCCGCGCAGCGCGTCGAGTTGGGCGACGACCGCGGCGCGCGGGCGGCGCAGCCGCCGGGCCAGCTCATCGGGTCGGGCCACGGTGAGCTGGACGAGGCAGCGGTACAGCTCTTCCTCGTCCGGGGCCAGGCCGATCACGTCCAACACCGGGCTGAACTGTACGACGCCGCCGGGCAGGCCACGACGCCGCGTCGCCGGCTGGTCAACTGTCGGGGGCCGCGTCTACTGTCGGATGCTGTGCTGGAAGAGCTGCGCATCACCGGACTGGGCGTCATCGAGGACACCACGCTGCCGTTGACCGGCGGCATGAACGTCATCACCGGCGAGACCGGTGCGGGCAAGACCATGGTGGTCACCGGCCTCGGCCTGCTCTTCGGTGGCCGTGCCGACGCGGGGCGGGTCCGGGCCCAGCCCGGCCGGGCGGTGGTGGAGGGCCGGCTGCGCCTCGGCGGCCGGGTCGCCGCCACCGTGCACGCCCGGATCGTCGACGCCGGGGGCGAGCCCGACGAGGACGGCTCGGTGCTGCTCAGCCGCACGGTCACGGTGGAGGGCCGGTCCCGGGCGCACCTGGGCGGGCGCAGCATGCCGGTGTCCATGCTCGGCGAGGTGGGCGAGCAGGTCGTCGCGGTGCACGGTCAGTCCGACCAGCTGCGGCTGCTGCGCCCCGCCGAGCAGCGGGCCGCGCTGGACCGGTTCGCCGGCCCGGAGCACGAGAAGCTGCTCGACGCGCTGCGCGAGGCGTACACGCGCTGGCGCGCGGTGGTCGACGACCTGACCGACCGGCGGCGCAACGCCCGCGAGCGCAACCAGGAGGCCGACCTGCTGCGGCTCGGCCTGGACGAGATCACCCGGGTCGACCCGCAGCCCGGCGAGGACGACGAGCTGAAGGCGGAGGCGCAGCGGCTGGAGCACGCCGAGGGGCTGCGCACGGCGGCGCAGATCGCCCACCAGTGCGTGGCCGGTGGCGTCGAGGCGACCGACGAGACCCCCGACGCCACGACGCTGCTCGGCACCGCCCGGCGCACCCTGGAGGCGCAGGCCGGCACGGATCCGGCGCTCGGCGAGCTGGCGGGGCGGCTGGAGGAGGCGGCCACCCTGGTGACGGACGTCTCCGCCGAGCTGTCGGCCTACCTCGCCGCGCTGGACGCCGACCCGGCCCGGTTGCAGGCGATCTACGAGCGCCGGGCGGCGCTGCGCGCGCTGACCCGCAAGTACGCCGACGACGTCGACGGGGTGATCGCCTGGGCGGAGCGGGCCCGCACCCGACTGTCCGACCTGGACACCTCCGACGAGCTCCTCGACGAGCTGGAGCGGGAGTCGTCGCGGCTGGCCGGCGAGGTGGCCGACCTGGCCGGCCGGGTGTCGACGTCCCGGCAGGAGGCGGCGACCCGCTTCGCCGAGCAGGTCACCGTCGAGCTGGCCGGCCTGGCCATGCCGCACGCCCGCATCGAGGTCGCGGTGCTGCCCCGGCCGGCCGGCCGCGCCGAGCCGACCCTGCGGGTCAACGGCGCCGAGGTCGGCATCGGCCCGGACGGCGGCGACGAGGTCGAGCTGCGCCTGCTGGCCCACCCCGGCGCGCCCTCGCTGCCGTTGCAGCGCGGCGCCTCCGGCGGTGAGCTGTCCCGGGTGATGCTCGCCATCGAGGTGGTCTTCGCCGGCTCGGGTGGGCCGCCCACGCTGGTCTTCGACGAGGTGGACGCCGGGGTCGGCGGCCAGGCCGCGGTGGAGATCGGCCGCCGGCTGGCCCGGCTCGCCCGCAGCCACCAGGTGCTCGTGGTCACCCACCTGCCGCAGGTCGCCGCGTTCGCCGACCGGCACCTGGTGGTGGCGAAGGACACCGGTGGGGCGGTCACCACGAGCGGGGTCCGCGTGGTGGAGGACACCGAACGGGCCCGCGAACTGGCGCGGATGCTCGCGGGTTTGCCCGATTCCGACCTGGGTATCGCCCACGCCGAGGAGCTTCTCGCCGTGGCGGCCCGGGAAAGGCGCCCGTGAGGTCGGCGATTGTGAGCACAGGCACACCGCCCTGCGCGCTGGTGTGCTTCCCTGGGTAGGCGGCCCTGCTCAGGCATGTCGCGACAGAAATGCCTGCCTCACATGCCAGGATGGTCACGATGCGTCTACCCACGTTGCGCCGGACCCGGAACGCGGAACCGGGCAGAATCCTCGGCACCGCGCGCCTGGACCGCCGGACGAAGCGCCTGGTCGGCCGGCTCCGCCCCGGTGACATCGCGGTCATCGACCACGTCGACCTCGACCGGGTGGCCGCCGACTCGCTCGTCGCCGTCGGTGTCGCCGCCGTGCTCAACGCCAAGCCGTCGGTCTCCGGCCGCTACCCCAACCTCGGCCCCGAGGTGCTGATCGGCGCGGGCATCCCGCTCCTGGACGACCTGGGCGAGGGGATCTTCGAGCGGATCCGCGAGGGCGACACGGTCCGCATCGAGGGCAACACCGTCTACGTCGGCGACGATCCGGTCGCGCACGGCAGCCTCCAGGACGCCGAGACGGTGGCCAAGGCGATGGCCGACGCGCGGGAGGGCCTGTCGGTCCAGCTCGAGGCGTTCGCCGCCAACACGATGGACTATCTCAAGCAGGAGCGCGACCTGCTCCTCGACGGCGTCGGCGTGCCGGAGATCCAGACCGAGATGCAGGGGCGGCACTGCCTGATCGTGGTGCGCGGCTACGACTACAAGGCCGACCTGGACGTCCTGCGCCCCTACATCCGCGAGTTCAAGCCGGTGCTGATCGGCGTCGACGGGGGCGCGGACGCGCTGGTGGAGGCCGGCTACACGCCGGACATGATCATCGGCGACATGGACTCGGTCACCGACGACGTGTTGCGCTGCGGCGCCGAGGTGGTCGTGCACGCCTACCCGGACGGGCGGGCGCCCGGCCTGGCCCGGGTCACCGGGCTCGGCGTGTCGGCGGTCACCTTCCCGGCGGCGGCGACCAGCGAGGACCTGGCCATGCTGCTGGCCGACGAGAAGGGCGCCTCGCTGCTGGTCGCCGTCGGCACGCATGCCACGCTGGTCGAGTTCCTCGACAAGGGGCGCGGCGGCATGGCCTCGACGTTCCTGACCCGGCTCAAGGTCGGCGGCAAGCTGGTCGACGCCAAGGGCGTGAGCCGGCTCTACCGGCAGAGCATCTCGGGCTCCTCGCTGCTGCTGCTGGTGCTCTCCGCGATCGCGGCGATGGCCTCCGCCGTGGCGGTCTCCACCGTCGGCAAGGCGTATTTGGGCGTGGTCTCCGAGTGGTGGAACAATTTCGTGTTCCAGCTTGAACAACTTTTCTAGCGTCCGACCGACCAAGAGGCTGCAGGTGTGATCAACTTCCGGTACCACGTGGTGTCCCTGACCGCGGTCTTCCTGGCGTTGGCGATCGGTCTGGTGGTCGGCACCGCCGCCCTGAACGGCCCGGTGGCCGACTCGCTGAAGGAAAACGTCAACGAGCTGCGCAAGGACAACCAGCAGATGCGCCAGTTGGTCCAGAACATGGAGCGCGAGCTGGAGCTCGAGGAGGACTTCGCGGCCCAGATGGCGGAGGTGGTCCTGCCCGGCAAGCTCACCGGCAAGCGGGTGCTGGTGCTCAGCCTGCCCACCGGGCGCGACCACACCGAGGGCGTGGTCAAGATGCTCCAGCTGGCCGGGGCCGAGGTGACCGGCCGCGTCGACCTGCAGGACAAGTTCATCAACCCGGACAACAACAACAACCTGCTGGAGCTGGCGGTCACCGCCGCGCGGCCGACCAGCGCGCCGACCTCCGGGCTGCCCGGCAACGGGCACGGGGTGGAGACGTCCAGCGCGCTGCTGGCCAGCGTCCTGTTGGACCGGGCGCCCGGCGCGACGCCCGTCAGCGAGGCCGACCGGCGGGCGGTGCTGGCCGCGTACACCAACGCCAACTACCTGACCACCGAGGAGCGGGTCAGCGCGTCGGCGGAGGCCGTCGTCGTGGTCAGCGGGCAGCCGTACGTGGACAAGGACTCGGCGAAGAAGGACGAGTCGGTGCTCAAGGTCGCCGAGCAGTTCGACCGGACGGGGACGATCGTCGTCGCCGGCAACGGCTCGGCCGGCGGCAACCTGGTGGCCGCCGTCCGGAGCGACCCCGTGCTGGTGCAGTCCATCTCCACCGTCGACAACGCCAACACCGTCCAGGGCCAGCTGGTCACCTCCCTCGCGCTGGTGCAGCAGGTGAACGAGAAGAAGGCCGGACAGTACGGCGTCGGCGACAACGCGGCGTCCCTGCTGCCTAGACTGCCCCAGTGAGCGAACGACGTACCCCGGTGTCCGGATCCACGTACTGCCACGTTCGACGGGAGGGGGCCGCGTGAGCACGCTCGGTCGACTGTTGATCGCCGGCGCGGGTGCCGCCGTCGCCCGGTACGCGCTGCGCGAGGTGCGCACCTCGCCGGCCGGGCCGGCGCTGGACCGGACCAACTTCCGGGGCCGCACGGTGACCCTGGCCGCTGGGCCGGCCCTCGCCGCCGGGGCCGCCGGGGCGGGCGCGTTCGGCGCCTCCAGCGCGTCCTCGGGCGCCGCCGCCCTGGTCGCCGGGGTGGGCGCCGGGGCGGTCGGGCTCTACGACGACGTGGTCGGGGCGCGGCCGGAGCAGAAGGCCGCCAAGGGCTTCGCCGGTCACCTGGCCGCGCTGCGCGAGGGGCGGGTCACCGCCGGGCTCGTCAAGATCGTCGGGGTGGGCGCGGCCGGTCTCGGCGCCGCCGCGCTGCTCGCCGCCGACCCCCGGGTCGCCGGGCACCGGCGCCGCCAGCGGCAGGGCGCCCTGGGTCGGGGCGTCGACGTGCTGCTCGGCGCGGGCGTGATCGCCGGCACCGCGAACCTGCTCAACCTGCTCGACCTGCGCCCCGGCCGGGCGCTGAAGTCCGGCATCCTGCTCGGCGCCCCGCTCGCCGGTGGCCCGCACGGCGGGATCGCCGCCGGCGCGGTCGGCGCCGCGGCCGGGCTGCTCCCCGCCGACCTCGGCGAGGACGTGATGCTCGGCGACAGCGGCGCCAACGCGCTCGGCGCGCTGCTCGGCGTGGCGCTGGCCGCCCGCACCGGCCCGGTCGGGCGGGCCGGGCTGCTCGCCGTGCTCGCCGGCCTCACCGCGGCCAGCGAGAAGGTCAGCTTCACCCAGGTCATCCAGCGCACCCCGGGGCTGCGCGAGTTCGACGCGCTGGGCCGTCGCGCCGACTGACGTGACGACCCCGGCACCCCTCGCCGGCGCCGGCCGCGTCGCCGGCGCCGGCCGCGTCGCCGGAGCGGCCGCGCTCATCGCCGTCCTCACCGTCCTCAGCCGGCTCGCCGGCTTCGGCCGCACCGCCGTCTTCACCTGGGTCGTGCAGAAGAGCGACCTCGGCGGCATGTACGTGATCGCCAACACGGTCCCGAACATCATCTTCGAGATCGTCGCGGGCGGCGCGTTGGCGAGTCTGGTCGTACCGCTGCTGGCCGGGCCCGTCGCGGCCGGGGACCGGCGCGCGGTGGCCGCCACCACGGGCGCCCTGCTCACCTGGACGGTCACCCTGCTGGTGCCGCTGGCCGTGCTGGTCGCGGTGGCCGCCGACCCCCTCGTGTCGCTGATCAGCGAGGGGCGCTCGGAGGCCGAGGTGGCCGCCGGCGCGCGGATGCTGCGGGTCTTCGCCCCGCAGTTGCCGCTCTACGGCATCGGCATCGTGCTGACCGGCGTGCTCCAGGCGCACCGCCGGTTCGCCTGGCCGGTGATCGCGCCGCTGCTGTCCAGCCTCACCGTGATCGTGGTCTACCTCGCCTTCGGCGGCGCCGAGGGGCGCGGGGCGAGCGTGGCGCAGGTGAGCCGCGGCGGCGAGTTGATCCTCTCCGCCGGCACCACGGCCGGCGTGGTGGTGCTGTCGCTGTCGCTGCTGGTCCCGCTGCGCCGGCTGGGGCTGCGGCTGCGACCCGGGTACGCGTTCCCGCCCGACGCCCGGACCCGGGTGACGGGGCTGGCGCTGGCCGGCGCGGTCACCGTCACCGCGCAGCAGATCGCGCTGCTGGTGCTGCTGAACCGGGTCTCCGGCGGCCCGACCGGCTCGCCGCAGGTGTTCAACCTGGCCCAGACCATGTTCCTGCTGCCGTGGGCGGTGCTGGCGGTGCCGCTGGCGGTGGCGGCGTACCCGACGCTGGCGACCGCGGCGGCCGCCGGGGACGAGGACGACTACCGGCGCACGCTCTCCTCGACGGTGCGCGGGGTGCTGCTGTTCAGCTGCCTCGGCGCGGCGGCGCTGGTGGGCACGGCCGGGCCGGTCGCCGCCTTCTTCTATCCGACCGATCCCGGTTCCACGGCCGCCGGGATCGCCGGCTTCGCCCCCGGGCTGCTCGGCTACGGCCTCTTCGCGGTGCTCTCCCGGGCCCTCTACGCCCGCGGCGACACCCGCCCCGCCACGGTGGCGATCAGCGTCGGCTGGCTGGCCGTGCCGGTGGCGGCGGTGCCGCTGGCGGCCCTGTTCCCGGTGGCGGACCGGGTGCTGGCCGTCACCCTGGCCAACTCGGTCGGCATGCTGCTGCTCGGCGGCCTGCTGCTCGTCGCCGTGCTCCGCTCGGCCGGGGCCGGCGCGCTCGCCGGCGTCCCGCGGGCCGGCGCCGCCGGGCTGCTCGCCGGGGCCCTGGCCGCGCTCGCCGGGTGGGGCGCCGCCCGCTGGCTGGACGCGGCCGGCGACGGCACCCCGACGACACCGGCCGCACTCGTGCAGGGCATGCTGTCCGGAGTCCTGGTCGGCGTCGTGTTCCTCGCCGTTGTCTGGCTGGTCGACCGGCGGGACGTGCGACCGCTGCTCGCCGGGGTGCTCCGGCGGCTGGGCCGGGGCCGGCGCGGGCCGGTGGCCCCCGCCGAAGGGACGGGTGCGGGCGAGATCCCCCCGGAACGGGGTGACGGGAAGGAGACGGTGTCCCGGTGAGCGGGTGCAGGACGGGTGACCGGCCGGCGGCGACCGACGAGCGGGGGTGGTCGCGGTGACGGAACCGACACCGGACACCGGCTGGCGCGGCACGGTGGCCCTGCTGCTCGCCTCCAGCACCGGCGGGGTGGGGCAGCACGTCCGTTCGCTCGCCCGGGGGCTGACCGCCGCGGGCGCCTCCGTGCTGGTCTGCGGGCCCGCCGCGACGCAGGAGCAGTTCGACTTCACCGGCGCCGGCGCCCGGTTCCGGGCGGTGGAGATCCCCGCCAGCCCGACCCCGGCCGACGCCCGCGCGGTCACCGCGTTGCGCCGGACGCTCGCCGCCGAACCGGTCGACGTGCTGCACGCCCACGGGCTGCGCGCCGGGCTGGTCGCCGTGCTCGCCCGGCCGGCCGCGCCACTCGTGGTCACCTGGCACAACGCGGTGCTCGCCGGCGGGTTGCGCGGCGGCGTGTCCCGCCTCGTCGAGCGGGTCGTCGCCCGGGGCGCCCGGGTGGCGCTCGGGGCCTCCGCCGACCTGGTCGAGCGGGCCGCCGCGCTGGGCGCGACGGACGCCCGGCTCGCCCCGGTCGCCGCGCCGGCGCTGCCCGCGCCGCGCCGCCGCCGGACCGCCGTCCGCGCCGAGTTCGGCGTCCGCCCGGACCAACCGCTCGTCCTCTCGGTCGGCCGGCTGCACCCGCAGAAGCGGTACGACGTGCTGGTCGACGCGGCCGCCCGGTGGCGCACCCGGTCCCCGGCGCCGGTCGTGGTGATCGCCGGCAGTGGCCCGGCCTACCTGCCGCTGGCCGCCCGGATCTCCGCCGCCCGGGCCCCGGTGACCCTGCTCGGGCACCGCACCGACGTGGCCGACCTGCTCGCCGGAGCCGACCTGGCGCTGGTGACCAGCGACTGGGAGGCCCGTCAGCTCTTCGCGCAGGAGGCGATGCGGGCCGGCGTGCCGCTGGTGGCGACCGCCGTCGGCGGCCTGCCGGAGCTGGTCGGCGACGCGGCGGTGCTGGTGCCGCCCGGGGACGTGGACGCGGTCGACGGGGCGGTGCGCGCCCTGCTCGACGACGAGGCAGCCCGGGCCGACCTGGGCCGCCGCGGCGCGGCGCGGGCCGCGACCTGGCCCAGCGAGGCGGACACCCTCGCGCAACTGGCGGCGCTCTACGCCGAGCTGGCCCCGGACCCGGCGGCCTCCGGCGCCGACGGCGGGCCCGCGGAGCCCGGCCGGGACGGCCACGCCCCGTCGACGGGACGCCGGTGATGCTGCGCAGACTCGCCCCGGCCCTGCTGACCCTGGTCGTGGTGGCGCTCGGCATCACGGCGCTGACCGCCCGGCCGGAGCGGGCGGCGCCCGAGCGCACCGCCGACTTCGTCGTGCTGGCCGGCGTGGCCGGGCTGCGCTGGGAGGACGTCGACCCGGAGACCACCCCGACGCTGTGGCGGATGGCCCGGGACGGCTCCATCGGCTCCCTCTCGGTGCGCTCCGCGCACCGGCCGACCTGTCCCGTGGACGGCTGGCTGACCCTCGGCGCGGGCAGCTACGCCGCGTGGAACGGCAGCCGGCAGGCCGGGGGCTGCCCCCCGACGGCGGTGACCGTGGAGCAGCCCGACCGGATCGGCGCGAACCTGCCCGACCAGGAGGGCGTCGTCCGGTACAACCAGGAGCGGCTGGCGTGGGGCACGGTGCCCGGCGCGCTGGCGGAGTCGGTGCGCTGCTCGGTGGCGGTGGGGCCGGGCGCCGCGGTCGCCGCCGCCCGACCGTTCGGCCGGGTCGACCGGTACGCGGCCGCGCTGCCCGAGGACCCCGCCGAGCTGCTCGGCTCGTGCGTGCTGAGCATCGTCGACCTCGGCACGGTCGCCGGCGACAACCCGGCGGACCGGGCCGCGGCGGCCCGCGAGGCCGACGCCCGGCTGGCCCGGGTGCTCGCCGCCCGGCCGCCCCGCTCGCTGGTGTTCGTCGCCGGGGTGTCCGACACCGACGTGCCGTCCCGGCTGCACGTGGCCGTCGCCGACGGGCCGGGCTGGGAACGCGGGTGGCTCACCTCGGCCAGCACCGGCCGGGAGGGCTACCTGCAACTGGTCGACCTCGCGCCGACCGCGCTCACCGCGCTGGGCCGGCCGATGCCCGAGCGGCTGTTCCTCGGCCGGCCGGCCGAGTCGGTCGGCGGGCGGCCGGCGGACCTGGCCACCGCGATCGCCCAGCCCGCCGACGCCGACCGGGAGGCGGCCGCCCAGCGTCGGGTGGCGGACTGGTTCTTCGCCCTGCTCGCCGGCGCGCAGGTGCTGCTGGCGGTGGCGGTGCTGCCGCTGCTGCGCCGGGCCCGCCGGCACGCCGGCCCGTACGGGCCGGAGCCGGTGTCGCGGCGGGTGGTGGCGGTCGTCGAGCTGCTGCTGATCGCCGCCGCCCTGGCCGTCCCGGCCGCCCTGCTCGCCGACGCGGTCCCGTGGTGGCGCGGCGACCACGCCGGCGTCTACTTCGCCGGGGTGACGGTCCTGCTGCTGGTCGCCGCGACCGCGGTGGTCCGGTTGGCGCCGGGGCACGCGAGCACCCTCGGCCCGCTCGGCGCGGTGGCCGGCCTGACCACGCTGGCCGTCGGGGTGGACGTGCTCACCGGCGCCCGCCTCCAGCTCAACGGGGTGGTCGGCTACTCCGCCCTGGAGGGCGGCCGGTACGCCGGGCTGGGCACGGTCGGGCTCGGGGTCTTCCTGGCCGGCGCGCTGCTGAGCGCGGGATGGTTGGCCCAGCGGGTCCGCCGGTCGTGGCGGCCGATGGTCGTGGTGGCCGTGGGCGGCGCGGCGGTGGTGGTCGTCGGCAGCCCGTACCTGGGTGCCGACTCGATCGGTGCGATCGCGTTGACCGCGGGGTTGAGCGTCGCCGCCGCGATCAGCGCCGGCGGCTGGCTGACGATCAGCCGGCTGGTCTGGGCGAGCATGGCCGGGCTGGCGCTGACCATCGGCTTCGCGGTGCTGGACCTGCGCCGCCCCGCCGCCGAGCGGGGCAGCCTGGGCCGGTTCCTGGCCGCCGTCGGCGACGGCACCGGCGGGCTCACCGTGCACCGCTCCAGCACGGCCAACTTCGAGACGCTGGTCAACAGCCCGCTGACCGTGCTGGCCCTGGCCGGCGCCCTGCTGGTCTGGTTCGCCCTGCTCCAGCCGTGGGGCGGGCTGATGCGACTGTTCGGCATCTACCCGGCGATCCGCGCGGCGATGGCGGGCACCGCCGTGGCCGCGGTGATCGGCGGGCTGCTCGGCGGCGACGCCCTCGACGTGGCCGGCGCGGCGGGCGCCCTGGTGGTGCCGATGGCCGCGCTGGCCGCGTTGCGGGTGCTGGACCACTCCACCGACCGCACCCTGCCCGACGCGGCCCGCCAGCGCGACGGCGGGCCGGGCGGGGCCGGCGAGGGGCCGGGCGGCGGCGGGGGACCGGACGACGGCGACCCGGACCGCCAGGGGCCGGCGGGCGCCGGCCCGACCGCCGCCCGCGCCACGGACCCGGCCACCGGGCCGGACGCCCCGGCCGGCTCCCCACCCGCGCGCACCGCGGCCCCGGCTACCGGGTCCGGCGCGGCCCCGGCCGCCGGGGCCGGCGCGGACGGGCCGGCGACCGGGACGGGCGACGGCGGGCGCGCGCCGGCCGGCCGGCCATCGACCGAGGTCACGGCGTCCTGAGCCGGTCCGGTGACACCCGGCGGCCGGTGCGGGTGCGCCCGGCGGCGGGGGCGGGTGAGGTGTTACCGTGGAATCCCGTGGATCGCGTGATCACTTTGCTGATCGGCACGGCGGTCTGCACGACCGCGACGGACGACACGGGAGCAGGCCTTGGCCCCTTCAGCACGGACGACCAGGCACATTTTCGTCACCGGGGGCGTCGCCTCCTCGCTGGGTAAGGGGCTCACCGCCTCCAGCCTCGGCAACCTGCTCACCGCGCGCGGGCTGCGCGTGGTCATGCAGAAGCTCGACCCCTACCTCAACGTCGACCCGGGGACGATGAACCCGTTCCAGCACGGCGAGGTCTTCGTCACCGAGGACGGCGCCGAGACCGACCTCGACGTCGGGCACTACGAGCGGTTCCTGGACCGGGCGCTCTCCGGCAAGGCGAACGTCACCACCGGCCAGATCTACTCCGACGTGATCGCCAAGGAGCGGCGCGGCGAGTACCTGGGCGACACCGTCCAGGTCATCCCGCACATCACCAACGAGATCAAGTCCCGGATCCTGGCGATGGCCGACCCGGACGACGACGGCCAGGTGCCGGACGTGGTGATCACCGAGGTCGGCGGCACGGTCGGCGACATCGAGTCGCTGCCGTTCCTGGAGGCGATCCGGCAGGTCCGCCACGACCTGGGCCGCGACAACTGCTTCTACCTGCACGTCTCGTTGGTGCCCTACCTGGCGCCGTCGGGCGAGCTGAAGACCAAGCCGACCCAGCACTCGGTGGCCCAGCTGCGCAGCATCGGCATCCAGCCGGACGCGCTGGTGCTGCGCTGCGACCGGGAGATCCCCGACAAGGTCAAGCAGAAGCTGTCGCTCTACTGCGACGTCGACCGCGAGGCGGTCACCGCCGCCCCGGACGCGCCGAGCATCTACGACATCCCCAAGGTGCTGCACCGCGAGGGCCTCGACGCGTACGTGGTGCGGCGGCTCGGCCTCTCCTTCCGGGACGTGGACTGGGCCAGCTGGGACGACCTGCTGGACCGGGTGCACCAGCCCCGGCACACCGTCACCGTCGCCGTGGTCGGCAAGTACGTCGACCTGCCCGACGCGTACCTGTCGGTGAGCGAGGCGATCCGGGCCGCCGGCTTCGGCCACCGGGCCCGGGTGCAGCTGCGCTGGGTGCCCAGCGACGAGTGCGTCACCCCGACCGGCGCCGCGGCCGCCCTGGCCGGCGTGGACGGCATCGTCATCCCCGGCGGCTTCGGGGTGCGCGGCATCGAGGGCAAGATCGGCACCGCCCGGTACGCCCGGGAGAACGGCATCCCGCTGCTCGGCCTCTGCCTCGGCCTGCAGTGCATGACCATCGAGGTGGCCCGGCACCTGGCCGGCCTGGAGGGCGCCAACTCGCTGGAGTTCGACGAGGAGGCGAAGCACCCGGTCATCGCCACCATGGCCGACCAGGAGGACATCGTCGCCGGCAAGGGCGATCTGGGCGGCACCATGCGGCTCGGGGCGTACCCGGCCAGGCTGACCGAGGGCTCGCTGGTCGCCGAGGCGTACGGCAGCACCGAGGTCAGCGAGCGGCACCGGCACCGGTACGAGGTGAACAACGCCTACCGCGACGCGCTGACCAAGGCGGGCCTGCACATCTCGGGCACCTCGCCGGACGGCCGGCTGGTCGAGTTCATCGAGCTGGACCGCGGCCTGCACCCGTACTTCGTGGCGACCCAGGCGCACCCGGAGCTGAAGAGCCGGCCGACCCGGCCGCACCCGCTGTTCGCCTCCTTCGTCAAGGCGGCGGTGGCGTACTCCGAGGCCGACCAGCTCCCGGTGGACCTGGAGCCGGCGGAGGGCGCGGCGGCGAAGAAGGCCGCCCGCAACGGCGGCGCCGCCGCGAAGGCGGCGTCGGCCTCGTGAGCGCCGTCGAGCACCGCTACGAGGTGCGTTCCCGCACCGAGCGCTACCGGGGCCGGATCTTCGACGTGGTCAGCGAGGAGGTGACCATGCCGGGCGGCGGGACGGGGGTCCGCGACTTCGTCCGGCACGTCGGCGCGGTGGCCGTGGTGGCGCTCGACGCGGCCGGTCAGGTGGTGCTGATCCGCCAGTACCGCCACCCGGTCGGGCGGCACCTGTGGGAGCTGCCCGCGGGGCTGACCGACGTCTCCGGGGAGGACCTGGCCGCCGCGGCGGCCAGGGAGCTGGCCGAGGAGGTCGACCTGACCGCCGGGCGGATCGACGTCCTCGTCGACCTGCACAGCTCGCCGGGGTTCACCAACGAGCTGGTCCGGGTGTTCCTGGCCCGGGACCTCGCGGACGTGCCGGCGGAGCAGCGCCACGAGCGCCGCGACGAGGAGGCCGACCTCCAGGTCGTCCGGATCGACCTCGACGAGGCGGTCGGCATGGTCCTCGCGGGGGAGATCACCAACGCGTCGTGCGTGGCCGGGCTGCTCGCCGCCGCCCGGGCCCGCGACACCGGCTGGTCGGCGCTGCGCCGGGCGGACGCCCCGCCGCCGCGCTGAGCCGGCCGCGCCGGAGCGGTACGTGAGAAGGGGCCGTGCGGTTCGTCCGCACGGCCCCTTCGTCGTCTCGGGTCGGATCAGTCGCGCAGCGGGCGTCCCTGGCCGTCGACGCCGCCGTTGACCAGGATCAGGATGCCGTCGATGACGCCCCAGATGCCGCCGAGGCCGCAGGTCACGAGGGTCACCACGAGCTGGAGGACGCCGGTCTTGGTGTCGCCCATGTAGAACCGGCCGACGCCGAAGCCGCCGAGCAGGATGCCGAGAACGCCGGCGACGACCTTGCTCTTGTCGGAAACGCCCTGGGGATACCCGGGCTGGTAAGGAGGAGTGGTCATGAGGCGACACCTTAGTGATCGACTCGCGTCCTGTCCGCAGCGGCACCCGGTAAGTGGGACGATAATGGACGAACACTGTCCTGACGGCTGAGGTGATGTCCCACCGCCGGCCGGGTCCACGCCTGACACTTCGTCAGCGTGGACGGGCACCGGATGGCACTGTGCTGGCTCACCGAGGGCGGCGGCGCGCCTAGACTGCCGCCGGCGGGACCGGTGGACCGCGGCGGCAAAGGGGCCGTCGTGGCGCCGAGCAGTCGGGGGAGAGCAGCCCCGAAGAGAGGTGTCTGCATCGTGAAGGTCGGAATCCCACGCGAGGTCAAGAACCACGAGTACCGCGTGGCGATCACGCCGGCGGGCGTCAACGAGTTCGTCCGCAACGGTCACCAGGTCTTCGTCGAGTCCGGCGCCGGGGTCGGATCCAGCATCAGCGACGACGAGTTCGCCGGCGCCGGGGCCAAGATCCTGGCCACCGCCGACGACGTGTGGGACACCGCCGAGCTGGTGCTCAAGGTCAAGGAGCCGGTCGCCGAGGAGTACCACCGCATGCGTGCGGGGCAGGTGCTCTTCACCTACCTGCACCTGGCCGCCTCGAAGGCGTGCACCGACGCGCTGGTCGACCGCAAGGTCACCGGCATCGCCTACGAGACCGTCGAGCTGCCCGACCGGTCGCTGCCGCTGCTCGCCCCGATGTCCGAGGTGGCCGGCCGGCTGGCCCCGCAGGTCGGCGCGTACCACCTCCAGCGGCAGGGCGGCGGGCGCGGCATCCTGATGGGCGGCGTCTCGGGCGTGTACGCGGCCAAGACCGTGGTCATCGGCGCCGGCGTCTCCGGCATGAACGCCGCCGCGATCGCGCTGGGCCTGCAGGCCGAGGTGCTGCTGCTGGACAAGAACGTCGCCCGGCTGCGCCAGGCCGACGCCATCTACCGCGGCCACCTCCAGACGGTCGCCTCCAACGCGTACGAGATCGAGCGCGCCGTGCTCGACGCCGACCTGGTCATCGGCGCGGTGCTGGTGCCCGGCGCGAAGGCCCCGACCCTGATCTCCAACGAGCTGGTCTCCCGGATGAAGCCGGGCAGCGTGCTGGTCGACATCTCCATCGACCAGGGCGGCTGCTTCGAGGACTCGCGTCCCACCACGCACGCCGACCCGACCTACAAGGTGCACGAGTCGATCTTCTACTGCGTGGCGAACATGCCGGGCGCGGTGCCGCACACCAGCACCTACGCGCTGACCAACGTCACCCTGCCGTACGCCCTGGAACTGGCCAACCACGGTTGGCGCGAGGCGCTGCGCCGCGACCCCGCGCTGGCGCTGGGCCTCAACACCCACGACGGCCAGGTCACCTACGGCCCGGTCGCCGAGGCGCACGGCATGCCGGCCCTGTCGCTGGCCGACGCGCTGGCCTGAGAGGCGGCGGGCTGACCGGGACACCGGACGGGGCCGGCGCGGGCGTGGAGCCCGCGCCGGCCCTGCGCCGTGCCGTGCGCGGCTACCTCGACCACCTCACGGTCGAGCGCGGCCTGTCGGCGAACACGCTGTCGTCGTACCGCCGGGACCTGGAGCGCTACCTGGCCACCCTGGCGGCGGCCGGGGTGCCGGACCTGGCGGCGGTCGGCCCGGGCCAGGTCGAGGAGCACCTGGCCCGGCTGCGGGCCGGCGACGACGCGCACCCGCCGCTGGCCGTCTCCTCGGCCGCGCGGGCGGCCAGCGCGGTGCGCGGGCTGCACCGCTTCGCGCTGCGCGAGGGGCTGGCCGGCGCCGACCCCAGCCGCGATGTCCGTCCGCCCACCCCGCCGCGCCGGCTGCCCCGCGCGCTGCCGGTGGACGACGTGGTCCGGCTGCTGGAGACCGCCGGCGCCGTGACGGCCACCGGCGAGGGCGCGCCGCTCGCGCTGCGCGACCGGGCGCTGCTGGAGTTCCTGTACGGCACCGGGGCGCGGATCTCCGAGGCGGTGGGGGCGGCCGTCGACGACCTCGACGTCGACGAGGGCACGGTCGTCCTGCGCGGCAAGGGCGGCCGCACCCGGCTGGTCCCGATCGGCGGGTACGCGGTCGAGGCGCTGCGCGCCTGGCTGGTGCGGGCCCGGCCCGGGCTGGCCGCCGCCGGCCGGGGCACCCCGGCGGTGTTCCTCAACGCCCGCGGCGGCGCGCTGTCCCGGCAGGGGGCGTGGACCATCCTGCGCCGCGCCGCCCAGCGGGCCGGCCTGCCGGTCGACGGGCCGCAGGCGGTCTCCCCGCACACCCTGCGCCACTCGTACGCCACCCACCTGTTCGACGGCGGCGCGGACGTGCGGGTGGTGCAGGAACTGCTCGGCCACGCCTCGGTGACGACCACCCAGGTCTACACGCTGGTCACCGTGGAACGGCTGCGCGAGGTGTACGCCACCGCCCATCCCCGGGCGCGCGGCTGACCGGTTCCAGCCGTCCGGCCGGCCCGCGCCGGCCGGTCCGCCGGGGGTGGCCTGGTCGGCGGGGCGGCGACACGCCGAGCGGGTGCGACCGGCCCGCGGGCCGGTGGCGTACAGTCGGCATCGGCGCGGACCTCCTGGGGCAGGCGGACCGGGGTGCGCAGCGGCGCCGCGAAGGACGTCGGACGGCTCCGACGCCGGGTGGTCGTCGGGAGGGGGCAACGAAGACATGGCTGGCAACGGTGACCGTGCCGAGACCTGGACGTCGGAGCTCCGCGAGCAGCAGGCCACGCTCGGGGCGGATCTCGGTCCGGCGGATCCGGCGGCGTACACGATGCGCAAGCCGATCCCCGAGCCGATGCCGACCGACCGGCACGGCCCGGCCCGGATCATCGCGATGGCCAACCAGAAGGGCGGCGTCGGCAAGACCACCACGACCATCAACCTGGGCGCCGCGCTGGCCGAATACGGCCGCAAGGTGCTGCTGGTCGACTTCGACCCGCAGGGTGCCCTCTCGGTGGGGCTGGGGGTCAACCCGCACAACCTCGACCTGTCGGTCTACAACCTGCTCATGCAGGACGACGTCACCGCCGAGGACGTCCTGATCAAGACCGACGTGGCGGGGCTGCACCTGCTGCCGGCCAACATCGACCTCTCGGCGGCCGAGATCCAGTTGGTCAACGAGGTCGCCCGCGAGATGGCCCTGGCCCGGGTGCTCCGGTCGATCCGCAAGGAGTACGACTACATCCTGATCGACTGCCAGCCCTCGCTGGGCCTGCTGGCGATCAACGCGCTGACGGTCGCGCACGGCGTGCTCATCCCGCTGGAGTGCGAGTTCTTCAGCCTGCGCGGTGTCGCGCTGCTGCTGGACACCATCGACAAGGTGCGCGAGCGGCTCAACTTCGACCTGGAGCTCGAGGGCATCCTCGCCACCATGTACGACAGCCGCACCACCCACTGCCGTCAGGTGCTCCAGCGGGTGGTGGAGGCGTTCGGCGACAAGGTCTACCAGACGGTCATCACCAAGACCGTCAAGTTCCCCGAGTCCACCGTCGCCGGCGCCCCGATCACCACGCTCGACCCGGCCTCGTCCGGCGCCCGCAACTACCGCCAGCTGGCCCGCGAGGTGATCGCCGCCCAGGCGGAGCGGTAGGCCGGGGTGCACCTTCGCGCCGAGGCGTCCGGGGCGTGGACTACGGTCTTCCGGTGACCGCGCCGCCCCTCGATCCGCCCACGACGCCGGAGCAGCCGCCCGTGCGGGCCGCCGAGGCCGCCGCCGAGGTGCCGACCGATCCGGCCGGCGTGCCCGAGGCGGCGGAGTCCGGCGGCGGCTTCACCGTCCGGCTGTCCAACTTCACCGGCCCGTTCGACCTGCTGCTGCAACTCATCAGCAAGCACAAGCTCGACGTCACCGAGGTGGCGCTGCACAAGGTCACCGACGAGTTCATCGCCTACATCCGGGCCATGGGCGACCAGTGGGACCTCGACGAGACCAGCGAGTTCCTGCTGATCGCGGCCACCCTGCTCGACCTGAAGGCGGCCCGGCTGCTGCCCGCCGCCGACGTCGAGGACGAGGAGGACCTCGCCCTGCTGGAGGCGCGGGACCTGCTCTTCGCCCGGCTGTTGCAGTACAAGGCGTACAAGGAGGCGGCGGCGCACATCGCCGCGCTGGAGGAGGTCGGCGGCCGGCGCTACCCCCGCGCGGTCACCCTGGAGCCCCGGTACGCCGAGGCGCTGCCCGACCTGGTGCTCGGCATCGGCCCGGAGCGGCTGCTCAGGCTCGCGGTCAAGGCGATGACCCCGAAGCCGGTGCCGGAGGTGTCCATCGCCCACGTGCACATGGTCCGGGTCAGCGTCCGGGAGCACGCGGCGATCCTCACCGAGCGGCTGCGCCGGGCCGGCACCGCCACCTTCTCGCTGCTCTGCGCCGACTGCGACGCCACCCTGGAGGTGGTGGCCCGGTTCCTGGCCCTGCTGGAGCTCTACCGGGAGGGCCTGGTCGCCTTCGTCCAGGAGCAGGCGCTGGAGGAGCTGACCGTACGCTGGACCGGCCCCGCCGACGGCGGCCCGGACCTGCACATCGACGAGTACGCCGGCACCCCGCCCGAGCCGGCCGCGAGCCCCGCCACGACCGGGGCGCCCGCCGAGGATCCGGCCGGTGGTGCTCCGGCCCCCGGCGCCCAGGCCGAGCCGTCGGGGGCGGCGGGGCGACCGGACGGGAACGAGGAAGGAGCAGCGGGATGAGCAGCGACGAGCGTCGGGACTCCCTGGCCGACCAGGCGGCCGCCTGGGTGCCGCCCTGGCAACGCCCCACGCCCCCCGCCACCACTCCCGGCACCGTCTCCGGAACCGGCAGCGACGCCGAGGCCGCCCCCGTCACCGAGGCCGCCCCCGCCACTGAGGCTGCCCCCGCCACTGACGCCGACGCCGACGCCGACGGTGGCGCCGCCGGGGGTGGCGCCGGAGATCTTGGTGAGTTATCGCCCCTGGAGGGGCCGAAGGCTGCCAAGATCTCCGACGGGCCCGAGGTGAGCAGGGACGTGGCGGCCTCGGTGACGGGGGCGGCCTCGGCGTCGCTGCCGGTTCCGGAGACGGTG
>NZ_JBPQTP010000105.1:0-23063 GCF_051386395.1 Micromonospora sp. URMC 106 | reverse complement strand
GTGGTGCGAGGCGGCGGGCGGCGCCTCGTAGGTGGTCGGGGGAGGGGTGGCCGCCCAGGGGTCGGTCGACGGGTGTGCCTGCGTCACCGGCTCCGACGGCGGCGGCATCGTGGGATCAGGGGTCACCGCGACCCCCCACGCACGTTGATCATGTGCCGGACCCTACAACCTGACCGGTCCGGCCGATGCCCCGCCGGCCGTCCCGGCTCGGATCGTGACACCGAGGGACCGAGCCCGCCGGACGACCGGGTCCGCCGCGGGACAACCGGGTCCGCCGCGGGACAGACCGGGTCCGCCCGGCGGGCCCACGGGGCACGGCGTCCGGCGCGCGGCGCGGTCAGGCGGCAGCGTGCGACGCGGGCTCCGCGGCGCGGTCGGTGGGGCGCTCCGGCCCCACGCCCGCCAGCCGGCGGGCCTCCCGGCGGGCCACCCAGCCGTAACCGAAGAGGGTCATCGCGGCGAAGATCCACCACTGCACGACGTAGCCGAAGTTCTGCCAGTTGTTGGTGTACCCCACCGGCACGTCCTTGAAGGTCGGGTCCGCCGCCGGGGTCTGCTCGTCCAGCAGCAGGTACGCCCCGTGCACCGGGTAGGGCAGCTCCCGGGCCAGCCGGGGCACGCCGATCCGCCGGGTCTCCAGCTTGCCCTCGCGCCGGGAGACGCCGACCGAGCCGCTCTCGCTCAGGTGCACCCGGCCGGTCACGGTGACCTCGCCGGCCGGGGCGGGCGGCACCTGCGGCTGGACGGTCGCGTCGCCGCCCGGGGCCGGCGGGATCCAGCCGCGGTCCACCAGCACCGCTGTGCCGTCCGCCAGCACGAGCGGGGTCACCACCTCGAAACCGACCTTGCGGTCCACCGAGCGGCCCCGGACCAGGACGACGTTCGCCGGGTCGTACCGGCCGGTCACGGTGACCTTGGTCCAGGACTTGTCCTCGGCGGGCGCGGGGCCGGCCGTGCCGCTGCCGCCGGTGGGGGCGGGCAGCACGTCGCGCAGCGGCACCGGGTCCATCCGCAGGCCGGCGTCGATCCGTTCGTTGATCTCCGTACGCCCGTGGTAGCGGTCCAGCTGCCAGTTGCCGAGCAGCACCATCACCGCGGAGGCGACCAGGGTCAGCGCGAGGATGCCCAGCCAGCGCGGCGTCAGCAGGAACCGGTACACGCCAACGAGGCTACCCCTGTGCTCCGGGCCACTACCCTCGACGGCCCCCGGTCCCGCCGGGCCGCCGACCCTGGACGGCCCCGGACAGCGCGCCGACGGGCCCGTTCGGTGGCGGCCGCCCGCCGTCCGCTTGGGCTATCGTCACGCGGGCGGGCCGCGCGGTCGGCCCGCCGCAGGGTTTCCCCCGCCGCCCCGCAGGGAGTCGATGATGACCGTCGTGCCGCGCCTGGTGCTCAGCGCGCCGTCCTCCGGCCACGGCAAGAACGCGCTGGCGATCGGGCTGCTCGCGGCGCTCGCCGACCGGGGCGTCGACGTCGCCGGGTTCAAGATCGGTCCGGACCACGTCGACGCCGCGTACCTCGGGCTGGCCGCCGGCCGCCCCGGCCGCGCCCTCGACCCCCGGTTGGTCGGCGTCGACCGGATCGGCCCGCTGGTCGCCCACGGGGCGTCGGGCGCCGGGCTCGCGCTGGTGCAGGGGAGCATGGGGCTCTACGACAGCCTGACCGGCCGGCCGGAGAGCGAGTCGACGGCGGCCGTGGCCACCGCGCTGCGCAGCCCCGTCGTGCTGGTGGTCGACGTCGCCGCGATGGGGCAGTCGGTGGCCGCCCTGGTGCACGGCTTCCGGGCGTACGACGAGCAGCTCTGGCTCGGCGGGGTGATCCTCAACCGGGTCGCCTCGGCGCGGCACGAGGAGTTGCTGCGCGAGGCGCTCGACGACATCGGCGTGCCGGTCTACGGGGTGTTGCGCCGCCACGACCTGCCGGCGGTGCTGCCCCCGCGCCGGCACGGGGTGGTGCCCGCGCTCGCCCGCACCGGCGAGGCCAGCCGGGCGGTCCGCCGGCTCGGCGAGGCGGTCGCCGCCACGGTCGACCTCGACCGGCTGCTGGGCCTGGCCCGCTCCGCCCCGCCGCTGCCGGCCCCGCCGTGGTCGCCGGAGGTGGACCGGCCCGCCGGCGGCCCGCGCCCGGTCGTCGCGGTCGCCGGGGCGTCGGGCGGCAGCTACGGCCACGCCGAGACCACGGAGCTGCTCCGGGCGGCCGGCGCGGAGGTGGTGACGGTCGACCCGCTGCACGACGAGGCGCTGCCCGCCGGCGTCGGCGGGCTGGTCGTCGGCGGCGGGCTTCCCGAGTCGTACGCCGAGCAGCTCTCCGCCAACCGCCGGCTCTGCATCGCCGTCGCCGAGCTGGCCCGCACCGGCCGGCCGGTCGTCGCCGAGGGGGCCGGCCTGCTCTGGCTGGCCCGGGAGCTGGACGGGCTGCCGATGTGCGGGGTGCTCGACGCGGTGGGGGCCAGCCGGGACGGCCTGGTCGTCGGCTACCGGGAGGCGACCGCGCTGACCGACAGCGTGGTGGCGTCGGCGGGCACCGTGGTGACCGGGCACAAGGAGCACCGCGCCGTGCTCACCCCGCGTGCCGGGGCGCGGCCGGCCTGGAGCTGGGACGGCGGGGCGCCCGAGGGCTTCGTCTGGCGGGGCGTGCACGCCTCCCAGCTCACCCTGCACTGGGCGGCGTACCCGCAGCTCGCCGCCCGGCTGGTCGACGCGGCGGCGGAGGCGGCGGCCGACCCCGCGACCGCCCGGCCCGGCGGGGTGCCCGCGTGATCGGTCAGGTGGCGGTCCGCCGCTTCCCGGCGCTGACGGTATCCACACCCCGCACGGAGGTGCGCGCGCTGACCGCCGCCGACGCGAAGGCGGCCGACGAGGTCTTCGCCGACCGGCAGACCCAGCGGTGGCTGCCGCTGGCCGACACGTCGGGCCAGATCGACGGGCTGGCCTGGTGCACCGACCTGGCCCGCCAGCGGCGCGACAGCGGCGACGGGGACCACTACGCGGTGGTGCGCCGGGAGGACGACCGGGTGGTGGGCTGCCTGTGGACGCGGCGCACCGACTGGGGCGCCCGGTGCACCGAGGTCTCCTACGCGATGGCGGCGCACGCGCGGGGCTTCGGCCTGGCGGCCGAGGCGGTCGACGCGCTCGCCATCGCGCTGATCCTCGAACACGGCTTCCAGCGCGTCGAGCTGCGGGTCGCTCCCGGCAACCTGGCCTCCCGCCGGGTCGCCGAGAAGGCCGGCTTCAGCTACGAGGGCCTGCTGCGCAACGCCGGTTTCGTCCGGGGCGGCCGGGTCGACCTGGAGGTCTGGTCCTTCGTCGCCGCCGACCTCCGCTGACGGCGCTCGGCCGGGTCCGTCCGCCGGGGGCCGGCCACCTGCCCGGCCCCGCCCCGCCCCGGCACGGGGCGGGAGCGGCGGGCGGGGTCAGCCGACCATCCGGTCCGAGGGCGGGGTGAACTGGCGGGTGGGTTGGCCCTTGAGGGCGTCGCGGAGGGTCTGCGCCACCGCCTTGATCGGGATCTGGGACTGGCCGTCGCCGACCGCGTTGAACGGGTTGTCCGGGTCGGAGATGAAGCTCGCCGCCGCCAGCTCCGGGGTGTAGCCGACGAACCAGGCCGACCGGGTGCTGTCGGTGGTGCCCGTCTTGCCCGCGACGGGCCGGCCGACCGTCCCCCGCACGCTGTCCGCGGTCGACCAGCCGCCGCAGCTCCCCCGCGCCGGGGTGTCGCCGGTCGGGCAGCGGGCGGCGTCGGTGGCGGCCCGGGCCGCGTCGGCGTTCACCACCTGCCGGCAGCGCGGCTTGGCGACCTCGCGTTCGATCCCCGAGGCCGTCTTCCAGGTGGTCGGCGTGCCGTCCCGGTTGTAGATCGCCTGTACCGGGATCGCCTCGCAGTAGCGGCCGTCCGCGGCGATCGCGGCGTACGCGTTGGCCATCTCCAGCGGCGTGGCGTCGGAGACGCCCAGGGTGAACGCGCCCCACTTCTTCGCCTTGGCCGGGGACGCCTGCTCCTTGTCGACGTCCGTGCGCCAGCGCAGCCCGAGCTGCTCGGCGAGGTGGACCGCCTTGTCCGCGCCGACCTGTTCCTCCAGCCACACGAAGTACGTGTTGACCGACTTGCCGAAGCCGGACCACATGGTCTGCTGGCCGCTCATCGCGCCGCTGGCGTTGGACGGCGCCCAGCCGTCGTAGACCTCGGAGCGGTACCGGTGCGGGGCGTTGAACGAGGTGGACAGCGGCATGCCCGCGTTCAGCGCGGCCAGCATCGGGAACATCTTGAACGTCGAACCGGCCTGGTAGCCCGGCAGGTCGCCGCCGCCGAGCAGGGGCGCCACCGTGTTGGGGTAGTTCGCCTTGACGTTCGGCCCGGCCTCGGGGTTGGAGCTCTGGCCGTTCTCGCTCAGGTCGAGCGAGTACGTCCGGTTCACCGCCATCGCCTTCACCCGCCCGGTGCCGGGCTCGGAGACCACGATGCCGTTGGCGAACGGGCTGCCCGTGTTCTCCTTGGCGCCGACGTTCTTCTCGGCGGCCTCCTGGATCTTCGGGTCCAGGCTGAGCACGATCCGGTAGCCGCCCCGGCGCAGCTTGTCCATCCGCTCCAGCCGGTTCTCCCCGAACGCCGGCTGCGCGCTCCACCAGTTCTTCAGGTAGTCGCAGGCGAAGCCCCAGCTGTTCCACTTCTCCGGCACCGAGGCGCAGTCGTTCGGCGGGTAGGTCAGCTTCAGCCGGATCGGCTCGGTCCTGGCCTGCGCCACCGCGTCCGGCGAGAGGTAGCCGAGCTGGGCCATCCGGTCCAGCACGTAGTTGCGCCGGCCGGTGGCGTCCTTCTGGTCGGAACTGGCCGGGTCGTACTCGGACGGGGACTTGACCAGCCCGGCGAGGGTGGCCGCCTCGACGGGGGTGAGGTCCTTCGGGGGCTTGGAGAAGAAGATCTCGCTGGCCGCGTAGATGCCGTACGCGCGGTGCCCGAAGTACGCGGAGTTGAGGTAGCGCTCCAGGATCTGCTCCTTGCTCAGCTCCTTCTCCAGGTCCAGCGCCATCCGCATCTCCCGGACCTTGCGCAGGCTGGTCTGCTGGGTCGCCTCCTGCACCTCCTTCGGCGTCTTCGCGCTGTCGCGCAGCGCCATCCGGACGTACTGCATGGTGAGGGTGGAGGCGCCCTGGGACACACCGCTGGAGCGGGCGTTGGCCACGAAGGCGCGGGCGACGCCCTTCGGGTCGACGCCCCGGTGCTGGTAGAAGCGGTTGTCCTCGGCGGCGACGATGGCCTGCTGCATGTTCGGCGAGATGTCCGACAGCTTCGTGTACTGCCGGTACTCCTCGTAGAACATCGTCAGCACCGTCTTGCCGTCGGGCGCGTAGACGTACGACGTCTCGGCCGGCAGGGCGGTGGTGAGGATCTTGGTCTTGTGTTCCATGGCGTGCGCCGTGACCTTGGCGCCGATGCCGGTGGCGGCGGCCACCGGATACGCCACGGCGGCGACCACGATGCCGGCGATCAGCCCGGCGCGGAGAAGGGGAACGAGACGACCAGCGGCAGCAAGGGGTCGGTTGCTCACCAGGCCAAGTTATGACATTTCCGATTCGTACCTGAGAAATATTCATAAATGCCCGTGTGGTGACGCGGCCCACGCCGGGATCCGCTGTCCCGTGCGCCCCCTTCCCGGCAGGATCGCGGACATGCGTGGTCAGCCGACCGAGACCCTCCCCGGAGCCGGGACCGAACCCGAGCCCGCGGGGACCGAACCCGAGCCCGCGGACCCCCGGCCCGACCCCGCGACCGAACGCGACCCCGCCGGGACCGGGCCCGACCCCGTAAGGGACGAGCCCGACCTCACCCACCACGGTGACGCCGAGGTGGGCGAAGGGCTGGTCGACCTCGCCGTCAACGTGCGGCGGGACGCCATGCCGGACTGGCTGGCCGACCCGGTCACCGCCGCGCTCGGCGACCTCGCCGCGTACCCCGACCCGGAGCCGGCGCGGGCCGCCGTCGCCGCCCGGCACGGCCGCCCGCCGGCCGAGGTGTTGCTGACCGCCGGCGCGGCCGAGGGCTTCGTGCTGCTCGCCCGCGCGCTGCGGGGCGTCCGCCGGCCGGTGGTGGTGCATCCGCAGTTCACCGAGCCGGAGGCGGCGCTGCGCGCGGCCGGGCACCAGGTGGAGCGGCTGCTGCTCGACGCGGCCGACGACTTCCGGCTCGACCCGGCCCGGGTGCCCGCCGACGCCGACCTCGTCATGATCGGCAACCCGACCAACCCGACCTCGGTGCTGCACCCCGCCGCCGACCTGGCCGCGCTGGCCCGGCCCGGCCGGGTGCTGGTGGTCGACGAGGCGTTCGCCGACACTACCCTCGCGCCCGGGGTCGCCGGCGAACCGGAGTCGCTGGCCGCCCGGCGCGACCTGCCCGGCCTGCTGGTGGTCCGCAGCCTCACCAAGACCTGGGGGCTCGCCGGCCTGCGGATCGGCTACCTGCTCGGCGAGGCCCCGCTGCTGGCGCGGCTGGCCGCCGCCCAGCCGCTGTGGGCCGTCTCCACCCCGGCCCTGGCCGCCGCGTCGGCCTGCGCCACGCCCGTCGCGGTCGAGGCCGAGCGCGCCATCGCCGCCCGGCTCGCCGCCGACCGCGACCACCTGGTCGCCCGCCTGTCGGCCCTGCCCGGCGTACGCGTCGCCGGCCGGCCCGCCAGCGCGTTCGTGCTCGTGCACCTGCCCGGGGCCGCCGAGGTGCGCGCCGCCCTGCGGCGGCGCGGCTGGGCGGTGCGCCGCGGCGACACCTTCCCCGGCCTGGGCCCGGACTGGCTGCGGATCGCCGTGCGCGACCCGGCCACCACCGACGCGTTCACCGAGGTACTGGCGGAGATCCTGGAGGCATGATGCTGGAGACCACGATCGCGGCGATCCGGCCGCTGGACGAGCCGGCGATGGCCGCCGCCCGCGAGTTGCAGGGGCGGCTGACCAAGCCGGCCGGTTCGCTCGGCGCCCTGGAGGAACTCTCCGTACGCCTCGCCGGCCTGGCCGGGCACTGCCCACCGCCGCTGCCGGAGCCGGCGGCGGTCGCCATCTTCGCCGGTGACCACGGCGTGCACGCCCAGGGGGTGACGCCCTGGCCGCAGGAGGTCACCGCGCAGATGATCGGGAACTTCCTGGCCGGCGGCGCGGTGGTCAACGCGTTCGCCCGGCAGGCCGGCGCCTCGGTCACCGTGGTCGACGTCGGCGTGGCCACCCCGCTGCCGGTCGCCGCCGACCCGTCGGCCGCCCCGGAAACGGTCGCCGACGGCAGGACCGCCGCCCCGGGAACGGTCGCCGACGGCAGGACCGCCGCGGCGGGGGCGGACGCCGGCGCCGTGCCGGCCCGCGACGCGCCCCGGCTGGTCGCGGCGAACGTCCGTCCCGGCACCCGGGACCTGGCGGTCACGGCCGCGCTCACCCGGGACGAGGCCCGGGCGGCGGTGGAGACCGGCATCCGGGTGGCCGGGGAACTGGTCGACGCCGGCGCCGGCATCCTGCTCACCGGGGACATGGGCATCGGCAACACCACGCCCGCCGCCGCCCTGATCGCCGCGTTCGCCGGCATCGACCCGGCGGAGACGACCGGCCGGGGCACCGGGGTCGACGACCCGACGTACGCCCGCAAGGTGGACGTGGTGCGCGCCGCGCTGCGCCGGCACGCGCCCGACCCGGCCGACCCGCTGGGCGTGCTGGCCGCGGTCGGCGGCCTGGAGCACGCCGCCCTGGCCGGGCTGATCCTGGGCGCCGCCGCCCGGCGGACCCCGGTGCTGCTGGACGGCGTCATCGCGGTCTCCGCGGCGCTCGCCGCGGCGGCCTTCGCGCCGCACGCCGTGGGCGCCATGGTGGCCGGGCACCGCTCCGCCGAGCCGGGGGCCACGGTCGCGCTGCGCCGGCTGGGGCTGGAGCCGCTGATCGACCTGGGGCTGCGCCTCGGCGAGGGCACCGGCGCGCTGCTCGCCCTGCCGGTGGTCACCGGCGCGGTCCGGGTGCTGCACGAGGTCGCCACGTTCGACTCGGCGGGGGTGGCCGAGAAGTGAGCGCGCGAACCATCCGGCTCAGTAGCGTGGCGGCGGCGTGAGCGGCAATCCGTACCCTCTCGGCCTGCGGCTCGCCGGCCGGCGGGTGGTCGTGGTGGGCGGGGGAGCGGTGGCCACCCGCCGGGTGCCGGCGCTGCTGGACGCCGGCGCCGACGTCCTGCTCGTGGCCCCCGAGCTGACCCCGGCGCTGCGCGCCCACGTCGACGCCCGGCGGCTGCACTGGGAGCCGCGCCGGTTCACCCCGGACGACCTGGACGGCGCCTGGCTGGTCCAGGTCGCGGTGGACGACCCGCTCGCCGCCGCGTCGGTCAGCGCGGCCGCCGCCGAACGCCGCATCTTCTGCGTACGCGCCGACGACCGGGCCGCCGCCACCGCCTGGACCCCCGCGGTGACCCGGCACGGCCCGGTGACCGTGGCGGTGCTCGGCGGCGGCGACCCCCGCCGGGCGATGACCGTCCGCGACGCCATCCGGGACCTGCTGGACGTGCGGAGGGCTCCCCTCCCGGCGGCCGCGGCGGAGCGGGGGGCCCCTGCCGGCGCCCGGCCCGGCCGGGTCGCGCTCGTCGGCGCCGGCCCCGGCGACCCGGAGCTGATCACGGTCCGGGGCTGGCGGCTGCTCACCGAGGCGGACGTGGTGGTCGCCGACCGGTTGGTGCCCGGGCTGCTCCTGGACGAGCTGCGCCCCGACGTCGAGCTGGTGGACGCCTCCAAGATCCCGTACGGCCCCTCCCGCGCCCAGGAGGAGATCAACCGGATCCTGGTGGACCGCGCCCTCGCCGGGAGGGTCGTGGTCCGGCTGAAGGGCGGCGACCCGTACGTCTTCGGCCGGGGCGGCGAGGAGTTGCTGGCCTGCGCGGCGGCCGGCGTGCCGGTGACCGTGGTGCCCGGCGTGACCAGCTCGATCGCGGCGCCGGCCGCGGCCGGCATCCCGGTCACCCACCGCGCGGTGGCCCACGAGTTCACCGTGGTCTCCGGGCACGTCGCGCCCGACTCGCCGGCCTCCCTGGTCCGCTGGGACGCGCTGGCCGGGTTGCGCGGCACGCTGGTCATCCTGATGGGGCTGAAGAACCTCGCCGCGATCACCGCGACGCTCCTCGCGCACGGCCGGCCGGCGGAGACCCCGGCCGCGGTGGTGCAGGAGGCGACGACCGGGGCGCAGCGGGTGCTCCGCTCCACGCTCGGCGCTGTCGCCGCCGACGTGGTCGCCGCCGGCCTGCGACCGCCGGCCGTGGTCGTGGTGGGGGACGTGGTGGCGGCCCTCGCCGGGGCTGGTCCGGAGGGATCTCCGGGGAGCCCGCCCGCTGCGGGCGGTCAGGCCTGATCCCTCCGCCAGCCGGCTCCCCCGGAGATCCCCGGTGGGCCTTGCGCGTGCGCGGCTCGGGTCCGTTGGCCTCGGTCTGATCCCGTCGAACGAGCGACGGCGGCCGGAGACTGAGGTCTCCGGCCGCCGTCTTCGCTGGTCAGGTCACTGCTTGAGCATGTTGTCCAGCAGCAGGGCGCAGCGGATCAGCCCGAGGTGGCTGTAGGCCTGCGGGTGGTTGCCCAGCCCGCGCTCGGCCAGCGGGTCGTACTGCTCGGGGAGCAGGCCGGTCGGGCCGGCGGTGTCCACCATCTGGTTGAACAGCTCCTCGGCGTCGGTGCGCCGCCCGGTGCGCAGGTACGCCTCGATCAGCCACGCCGTGCAGATGTGGAAGCCGCCCTCGCGCCCGGGCAGGCCGTCGTCCCAGTGGTAGCGGTAGACGACCGGGCCGCTGCGCAGGTCCGCCTCGATCCGCAGCACCGTGGAGAGGAAACGCGGGTCGTCGCCGGGGAGCAGGCCGGACAGCCCGATCCACAGCGACGAGGCGTCCATGTCCTCGTCCCCGTACGCCACGCTGTACGCCTCGACGGTCTCGTGCCAGCCGTACTCCAGCACGTTGGCGCCGATGCGGTCGCGCAGCTCCACCCACTCCGGCCGGTCCTCGCCGCCGTGCTGGCGCACCACGTGCAGCGCCCGGTCGACGGTCATCCAGCACATGACCTTGGAGAAGATGTGGTGCCGCGGCGGGAGGCGGGCCTCCCAGATGCCGTGGTCGGGCTCGTGCCAGCGGCGGCGGACCGCCTCGACCATGTTCTCCAGCACCCGCCACTCGTCCTCGCGGACCGAGCCCCGGGCGTCGGCCACGGCGGCGATCAGGTCCGCGATCGGGCCGAAGACGTCGAGCTGGAGCTGGTGGTTGGCGAGGTTGCCGACGCGGACCGGCCGGGAGCCGGCGTAGCCGGGCAGGGTGTCGATGACCGCCTCGGCGCCCAGCTCGTAGCCGTCCACCGTGTAGAGCGGGTGCAGCCGCTCCGGGTGCCCGCCGGTGCGCTCCACGCAGCCGTCGACCCAGCGCAGCAGCGCCTCGGCCTCCTCCGTCGAGCCCAGGTCGACCAGCGCCCGCGCGGTCATCGCCGCGTCCCGCAGCCAGCAGTAGCGGTAGTCCCAGTTGCGGACGCCGCCCAGCTCCTCGGGCAGCGAGGTGGTCGCGGCGGCGAGGATCGAGCCGGTGGCCTCGTGGCAGAGGCCCCGCAGGGTCAGCGCGCTGCGGACCACCAGCTCCCGCGCGGTGCTCGGCAGCCGGAGCGAGGCGACCCAGTCCTTCCACGGCTGCTCGGCCAGGGCCTGCCGCTCGTGGATCGGCAGCCGGTGGTGTTCCAGGCTGTGCGTGCCGAAGCGCAGCTCCAGCACGACCTGCCCGCCGGCGGCGGCGAGGTCGACGACCGCCTTGGCCGTCTCGTAGCCGCCGTCGTTGCTGACCTGCCACTCGACCCCGGGGGAGTAGAGCGCGACCGGCTCGTTGGAGCCGAGCACCAGCAGGCCGTCGCCGAGCGGCTGCAACTGCACCGCGACCTGGCCGAACTCGGGCCGGGGCGCGAACTCCAGCCGGGCCCGGCCGGAGCCGGTGAGCACCCGTACGAGGGTCGAGTCGCCGGTGATGACGGCCGGGCCGTCCGGGGTGGTCTCCCGGGCCGGCTTGTCCAGCCAGTCGGTGACGGTCAGGCCCGACCAGCGGGTCTCGACCGTCATCGTGCCCGAGCGGTAGCGCTGGCCGAGCGGGATGCCGCCGCGCTCCGGGGCGACGCTGAAGTGCCCCGCCGGGCTGCCGCCGACCAGGTCGGCGAAGATCGCCGCCGAGTCGGGCTTGGGGTGGCAGAGCCAGGTGACCTTGGCCTCGGGGGTGAGCAGCGCCACGGTCCGCCCGTTGGCCAGCATCGAGTGCCGCTCGATCGGCACCGCCCGCTCGCCGAAGAGCCAGTGCCGGCGGGTCTCCAGCAGCAGGCCGAGGGTGCGGGCGGCCTCGATCGGGTCGGCGACCCGGTAGCCGGCGGCAGTGTCGCCGGGGCCGATCTTGATGCCCACGTCCGGCCCGTGCAGGTTGCCGAACGCGTTCTCGTCGGTGACGTCGTCGCCGATGAAGAGCACCGCGCTGGCGGAGAGCTGGGTGCGGAGCTGGTCGACGGCCGTGCCCTTGTGGGTGGCGACGACCGACAGCTCGATGACCTCCTTGCCCTGGGTGACCGTGACGTCGTCCCAGGTGGCGGGGCCGTTGCGGACCGCCTCGATGGCGGCCGCCGCGACCTGCGGGTTCACCCCGCGGGTGTGCACCGCGACGCTCGCCGGCTTGCGCTCCAGGCGGATGCCCGGGTGGGCCGAGGCGATCTCGCGCAGGGCGTCGCGCAGCCGGGTGCGGACCGCGATCAGCTCGGGGGAGAGCCGCTCGACGAAGCCGATGTCGAACTCGGAGCCGTGGCTGCCGACGAGGTGGACCTCGCTGGGCAGCCGGGAGAGCGCGGCAAGGTCCCGCAGGGCCCGCCCGGAGACCACCGCCACGGTGGTCTGGGGCAGGGCGGCGAGCGCCCGGACGGCGGCCACCGACTCCGGCAGCGGCACGGCCTTGCTCGGGTCCTCCACGATCGGCGCCAGGGTGCCGTCGTAGTCGCAGGCGATCAGAAGCTGGGGCACCCGGGCGATCCGGCCGATGGCCGCGCGCAGCTCCGGGTCCATCGTGCCGGCCGCCGGGGTGACGATGTCGCTGGCGGCGTTCACGCGTCCTCCGCTTGAGGCACACCGAGCTCGGTGAGGAAAGACTTCGCCCAGTGCCCCACGTCGTGGGTGCGTAGATGGCGTTGCATTGTCCGCATTCTGCGGCGGGCCTCCGGCTTCTCGACATGCACGGCCCGCAGCAGGGCGTCCTTGACCGCGTCAGGGTCGTGCGGATTACAAAGGAACGCCTGACGCAGCTCGGTGGCGGCGCCGGCGAACTCGCTGAGCACGAGTGCACCGCCCTGGTCGGCGCGCGATGCGACGTACTCCTTGGCTACCAGGTTCATCCCGTCTCGCAGCGGCGTCACCATCATCACGTCGGCGGCGGCGTACATCGCGGCCAGTTCAGTGCGACTGTACGACTGATGCAGATAATGCACCGCCGGCACGCCGACCCTGCCGAATTCGCCGTTGATCCGACCGACCTCCCGCTCCACCTTGACGCGTAGCGCCTGGTAGTGCTCGACGCGCTCGCGGCTGGGCGTGGCGACCTGCACCATGACCGCGTCCGGGACTGTCAACTTTCCGTCAGCGAGCAGCTCGCGGAAGGCCTTGAGCCGCAGCTCGATGCCCTTGGTGTAGTCGAGCCGGTCGACGCCCAGGATGATCGTCTTCGGGTTGCCCAGCTCCTCGCGGATCTCCTTCGCGCGGGCCTGGATCGCCGGGTCGGCGGCCAGCCGCTCCATCTCCTTGGTGTCGATCGAGATGGGGAACGCGCCGGCCTTCACCTGGCGGCCGTCGACCTGGATCATCTGGCCCTCGTAGCGCAGCCCGAGCAGGTGCCGGGCCAGCCGGACGAAGTTCTGCGCGGCGAGCCGCTGCTGGAAGCCGACCAGGTCCGCGCCGAGCAGGCCGCGCAGGATCTCGGTGCGGAACGGCATCTGCATGAACAGCTCGATCGGCGGGAACGGGATGTGCAGGAAGAAACCGATCCGCAGGTCCGGCCGCAGCTCGCGGAGCATCGCCGGGACGAGCTGGAGCTGGTAGTCCTGCACCCAGACCGTCGCCCCCTCGGCCGCGACCTCCGCCGCGGCCTCCGCGAAGCGGGCGTTGACCAGGCGGTACGCCTCGCGCCAGCGGCGCTTGTAGGCGGGCGTCTCCACCGCGTCGTGGTAGAGCGGCCAGATCGTCGCGTTGGACTGGCCCTCGTAGTAGCGCTCCAGCTCCTCCGCGCTCAGCGGCACCGGGTGCAGCCGGATGCCCTCCAGGTCGAACGGCTCGGGGGCGGCGCCGGTGCCGCCGGCCCAGCCGACCCAGGTGCCCTGGTGCTCGGCGAGGACGGGGTGCAGCGCGGTCACCAACCCCCCGGGGCTGCGACGCCACTGCCGTCCCTCGGGTGTGCTCACCTCGTCGACGGGTAGCCGGTTCGCCACTACGACAAAGGAGCTGCGGACGGTCACGTTCGGCCACCTCCGGGTGCTGACGGGTCAACCGCGAATGAGCGTACTGAGCGTAGCTGCGGCTTCTGGGGCCCCGTGCCGGAGTCACCTACCCGTCCCACGATGGTCCAACCCCCGACGTGATCTTGTCGATACCCCTGCTCGGAAGCAGGGGTGGCGCGGCGCGCCCGCAGCGTCCGGGCGGGGTGATGTGGGCGCGGCGGCGCGTACCTGTCAGGATTGACGACGGCGTGCGTGCGGCCGGCCAGCGGCCGGCGGCGGCGGGCGGAAGTCGCAGCCCGGGCCCGCGCCCGCCGGCCCCCAGTCGCAACCTACGGAGGTAGCCCGCACCGTGGCCCAGTACATCTACGTCCTGGAAAAGGCGCGCAAGGCGCACGGCGACAAGGTCGTGCTCGACAACGTGACGCTGAGCTTCCTGCCGGGGGCCAAGATCGGTGTGGTCGGCCCGAACGGCGCCGGTAAGTCCAGCCTCCTCAAGATCATGGCAGGGCTGGACCGGCCGAGCAACGGCGACGCCCGGCTGATGCCCGGCTACACCGTCGGCCTGCTCGCCCAGGAGCCCCCGCTCAACGACGCCAAGACCGTGCTCGGCAACGTCGAGGAGGCGGTCGCCGAGACCAAGGCCAAGCTGGAGCGGTTCAACAAGATCGCCGAGCAGATGGCCACCGACTACTCCGACGAGCTGATGGAGGAGATGGGCCGGCTCCAGGAGGAGCTGGACCACGCCGACGCGTGGGACATCGACTCCAAGCTCGAACTGGCGATGGACGCGCTGCGCTGCCCGCCGCCGGACGCCGACGTGACCCAGCTCTCCGGGGGCGAGCGCCGCCGGGTGGCGCTGTGCAAGCTGCTGCTGGAGGCGCCCGACCTGCTGCTGCTCGACGAGCCCACCAACCACCTGGACGCGGAGAGCGTCTCCTGGCTGGAGCAGCACCTGGCCAAGTACGCCGGCACCGTCATGGCGATCACCCACGACCGGTACTTCCTCGACAACGTGGCCGGCTGGATCCTGGAGCTGGACCGCGGCCGGGCCGTCGGCTACGAGGGCAACTACTCCACCTACCTGGAGAAGAAGGCCGCCCGGCTGGCCGTCGAGGGCCGCCGCGACGCCAAGATGAAGAAGCGCCTCACCGAGGAGCTGGAGTGGGTCCGCTCCAACGCCAAGGCGCGGCAGACCAAGTCCAAGGCCCGCCTCGACCGCTACGAGGAGATGGCCACCGAGGCGGAGAAGACCCGGAAGCTGGACTTCGAGGAGATCCAGATCCCGCCGGGCCCGCGCCTGGGCAACACGGTGATCGAGGCGCACAACCTCACCAAGGCATTCGGCGACCGGGTGCTGATCGACAACCTGTCGTTCTCGCTGCCGCGCAACGGCATCGTCGGCATCATCGGCCCGAACGGCGTCGGCAAGACCACCCTGTTCAAGACCATCGTCGGGCTGGAGCAGCCGACCGACGGCTCGGTCCGGGTCGGCGAGACCGTCTCGCTGTCGTACGTCGACCAGAACCGCCAGGGCCTGGCCGGGGACAAGACGGTGTGGGAGGTCGTCTCCGACGGGCTGGACCACCTCATGGTGGGCAAGGTCGAGATGCCGTCGCGGGCCTACATCGCCGCGTTCGGCTTCAAGGGGCCGGACCAGCAGAAGCCGACCAAGGTGCTCTCCGGCGGCGAGCGCAACCGGCTCAACCTCGCGCTGACGCTGAAGATCGGCGGCAACGTGATCCTGCTCGACGAGCCGACCAACGACCTGGACGTGGAGACCCTCTCCAGCCTGGAGAACGCGCTGCTGGAGTTCCCCGGCTGCGCCGTGGTCATCTCCCACGACCGGATGTTCCTCGACCGGGTCGCCACGCACATCCTGGCCTGGGAGGGCGACGACGAGAACCCGGCCAAGTGGTTCTGGTTCGAGGGCAACTTCGAGGCGTACGAGAAGAACAAGGTCGACCGGCTCGGCGCCGAGGCGGCCCGCCCGCACCGGGTGACCTACCGCAAGCTCACCCGCGACTGATCGTGGCGGACCGTTTCGTCTACCACTGCGCGCTGCGGTGGTCAGACCTGGACGCGTACGGCCACGTCAACAACTCGCGCTTCCTCACCCTCTACGAGGAGGCGCGGGTGGCGCTGATGTTCGCCGGCGGCCGGGCGTGGGGAGTGGGCTCGTTCGCCGACGGGGTCGTGATCCGTCGGCACGAGGTCGACTACCTGCGCCCGGTCGACTACGCCCTCGGCCGGGCCACCGCCGAGGCGGCCCCGGCCGTGCGCATCGAGCTGTGGGTGGAGGAGATCCGGGCCGCGTCCTTCACCGTCGCCTACGAGCTGTACGACGGCGACGTGCTGGCCAGCCGGGCCCGCTCGGTGCTGGTGCCGTTCGACCTGACCCGGCAGTCGCCGCGCCGGGTCACTCCGCAGGAGCGCGAGTTCCTGCTCTCGTACGCCCCGCGGGGCGGGCCGGCGTGACGGGATCCGGTGGGCCGGTCCGCGCCCCGGTCGGCGCGGCCGGCGGCGGGCACGGGATCGTGGACGTGGCCGACGCCGGGGCCTTCCTCGCCCGCCTGGTGCGACTGGACCGGGACGCGCCGGTGCGGCTGCGGCCGACCGGCGCGGCGGGCCGTACCGCCCTCTGGGGGCGCCTGCCGTGGGCGGTGCTGGCCGTCCGCACCGTGGCCGGCGAGGGCCCCGGCGACGTCACCGTCGCGGCCGGCGAGCTGCTGGCCGGGCTGGCGGCCGGCGGCGGGGCGCTGCCCCCGCGCCGGGACGAGCGGTGGCGCTGGCCGCTGCCGCCCGGGGCCGGGCGCCGGGTGGAGACGCTGCCGGCGGGGGAGCTGCGGCGGATCGCCACGGCGGCGGCGGGCACCCTGCGCGACGCCGCCGCGCACGGCGTGGCCGGCCGGGCGGTCGGGCAGCGGGCGCTGCGCGACGCGCTGCTCGACCACGTGCCCGTGGTGGTCACCCCGGACGACGCGCCCGGCGAGCCGGTCGAGGTGACCCAGCGGATGGTTCAGGGGTTGGTCCGGATGGGCTTCCTGGGCGCCGCCGAGGGGGAGGCCGGTGCGACCGGCGCGGGCGACGTCCAGGTGCGCACGGTCGGCCGTTGGGTCGGACTTGTGGGACCTTACGGAGCGATCTGGTCGCAGAAGGCTACGGATCTTGTCGTAAGGCCACTCTGAGGTCATCCGTTCGGATGACCCGTGGTCATTCTTCTGTCCTGGGGCTGCCGTTGGGGGGGTGCTTCAACCCGGCTGTCCGGGTACCGTCCATCCTCGGATCCAACGCACCGTAGGCGGCTGGATCCGCTGGGGAGTGAGGTGCGCGAACGATGCCGTGGTGGTCATGGCGCCCCGGTCCCGCCAACGGCGGCGGCGATCCGGAAAGTCGGAGCGGGATCACAGTGGAGGGCACCGTCCGGGTCGGACCACCGGCCCCCCGTCAGCCGGGCGACGACTGCCCGGCGGTCGAGCGGCCCGTGATGGCCGACATGCCGGCCACCGTCGCGCCGGTCACCCTGCGCCGCGTCTGCGATGCGCTCGACCTGCTCGACGTGCGCTACCTGGCCGATGGCGACGGGAACCTGCTGGCCATGTGGGAGCGGCACGCGGTGCTGGTCACCCTTGAGGGCCCCGAGGACGAGATCCTGGTGATGCGGGCCCGGCCACACGCGACGGTGCCGCCGGACTGGGCCGACCGGGCCTACCGGGTGGTCAACGAGTGGAACCACACCCGCCGCTTCTGCAAGGCATACATCGGCGACCCGACCGAGCGCGGTCAACTGCCGATCTACGCGGAGCTGCAGGTGCCGTTCAGCGCCGGGGCGCACGACGCGCTCCTGGTCGAGATGCTCGACTGTGGCGCGGCGGTGGCCACCAGCTTCGTGGACTGGCTGCACGACGAGGGTGCCCTGCTCTGAGCCGGCCGCCGCGCCCGTCGCGGTCAGGCCGGCCCGGCCGGGTCCTCCATCACGTTGACCATGAAGTACGCGGCCCGCTCCAGGTAGTCCCAGAGCGCGGCGGCGATCTCCGGCGGCAGGTCGAGACGGTCGACGGCACGGCGCATGTGGAGCAGCCACGCGTCCCGCTCGGCGGCGCCGATGCGGTACGGCGCGTGGCGCATCCGCAGCCGGGGGTGCCCGCGCTGGTCGGAGTACGTGTGCGGGCCGCCCCAGTACTGCATGAGGAACAGGGCCAGCCGGTCCGCGGCCGGGCCCAGGTCCTCCTCGGGATACATGGGGCGCAGCAGCGCGTCGGTGGCGACGCCGGCGTAGAACTCGTCCACCAGCTTGCGGAAGGTGGGCTCGCCGCCTACCGCTTCGAAGAGGGTCATCGACGCGCCGGGACGGTCGGACTCACCTGCGGCATTCACCGTTCCATCCTGCCAGGTGCCGTTCGGGGCGCCGGGGGGTGGCCGCTGTGCGTCAGGTCACGGCGTGCCGCTGGCCCGTCTCGCCCGGCCGGCCGCCCACCGGGTCGCCGTCGAACTGCTCCGACGGGCCGTGCCGGTCGTCCCCGGCCGTCTTCGCGTCGACCGTGCCCCGCCCGGCGCTCGCGCCGGCCCGCGGGGCCGTCTCGCCCGCCTCGGCGGCGGCGATCGCCGCGTCGATCGTCGGGCGGCTCGGCCAGCGCAGGGCGGCGAGCGCCATCAGCAGGACGCCGACCGCGCTCCACACCCCGACCACGATCGGGATCGGGTAGCGCTCGGAGAGCAACCCGGTGACCAGGACGGCGAGGCCCTGGATCACCTGGACGCCGGTGGCCATCACCCCGAAGGCGCGGGCCCGGAAGCCGGCGGGCAGGGCCCGGACGAAGAGGCCGTTGGCCACCGGCAGCATCCCGGCGACCGCGAACCCGCAGGCCGCGGCGAGCAGCGCCACCACCAGCGGCGGCGGATCGAACAGGGCGGGCACCAGGGCCAGCGGGGAGAGCACCGCCAGGGGCCGCATCAGGCTCAGCCGCCGGTCCGGCCCGAACGCCCGGCTGACGACCAGGCCGCCGACGATGAAGCCCACGGGGCTGGCCGCCATGATGACCGCCTGGGCGGCGCCGGCGTCCAGGCCGCCGGCGTGCTCGCTGGCCCAGGCGGCGGCCAGGCCCTCCGGCACCACCGAGAAGAGCATGGCGGTGAAGACGAGGACGGCGATGGCCCGCAGCACCGGGGTGCCGAACACGATCTGGAAGCCCTGCGCGGTCTCCCGCAGCAGGTGGCTGCGGTGTGCGGCGGTCATCGCCGGCGGCCGGTCCGCCACGCCGAAGCGGACCAGCGCGGCCGACAGGGCGAACGTCGCGGCGTTCACCAGGAGCGCGACGGTCGGGTTGACGGCGGCGATGGCGGCGCCCGCGAGGTAGCCGACGACCTGGGCGGCCTGGCCGACGCTGCTGTTGATCGACAGCCCGACCACCAGCCGGTCGCCGGTGAGGATCAGCGGGATCAGCGCGGACTTGGCGGCCTGGCTGGGTGGATTGGCCAGGGTGGTGGCGAAGAGCAGGGCCAGGATCAGCTCGACGGGCATGTCGGGAATGGCGATGCCCACCATCAGCACCATCCGGACGAGGTCGCAGACCACCATGACCTGCCGGTAACGGTGCCGCTCCGCGAGCGTGGCGAGCAGGGGGCCGCCGATCAGCCAGGGCAGGTAGCTCACCGCGAACGCGGCCGCGGAGAGCGCGACCGACCGGGTCTCCTCGTAGACCAGCAGGGTGACCGCGGCCTTGGCGATGTAGTCGCCGATCCAGGAGAGAGCGCTCGCCGTGAAGACGGCGCGGTATTCGCGATTGGCGAACACCTCACGGAAGGTTGCCGGGCCTTCCGGGGATGGTCGCTCGTCGGGCACCGTCGCCTCCATCGTTCCCCTGGGCGGGCCACTCGTGATGGACGGGCCCGGGAACCGTCGTCAGATCTACGGATCAGCGAGGACGTGATCACGCTCCGGGGGGAGCGCGTGCACCGGATTCTGCCCGATCGTCCGACAACTGGCTAGGGCGAACGGATTGATCGTCGCATCTCCGACTGAACGAACGGACGATACCCGAGGGGCCGCACGGACCGCGACCCCCGCCGATGCCGTCCCGGCCCGCCCCGGTCGATCCGCTCGCCCGGTCGGCGGCTCAGGTCGCGCCGCCCTGCCCCGTCTCACCGGGGGCGCGGGCCGGCATGCCGTAGAGCCGGGCGGCCGCGATCTTCGCGGTGATGCCGGAGTTCTCCAGCGCCTCGGCCAGCCGGCGACGCAGCTCCCGGCCGACCGCGAACTGCCCGTCGGCCGTCGTCTTGACCACCGTACGGATCACCGCGCCCTCGACCGTCATCTGCTCGACGCCCAGCACCTCGGGCGGCTCGACGATCTCCGGCGCCAGCTCGGGGTCGACCGCCACGGAGGCCGCTGCGGTCCGCAGCACCGCCGTCGCCTCCTCCGTGCCGGCGAAGCCGATCGGCAGGTCGACCACGACCAGGGCCCAGCCCTGGCTCTTGTTGCCCACCCGGACGATCTCGCCGTTGCGGATGTACCAGAGCACGCCCCGCCCGTCGCGGACGGTGGTGACCCGCAGCCCGACCGACTCCACCACGCCGGTCGCCTCGCCGAGGTCCACCGTGTCACCCACGCCGTACTGGTCCTCGATCAGCATGAACAGGCCGGCGATCAGGTCCTTGACCAGGCTCTGCGCGCCGAAGCCGAGCGCCACGCCCGCGATGCCGGCGCTGGCCAGCAGCGGGGCCAGGTCGAAGCTGAACTCCTTGAGCACCATCAGCACCGCGATGCCGAAGATGAACGCGGTGCTGAGGCTGCGCAGCACGGAGCCGATCGCCTCGGCCCGCTGGCGGCGCCGCTCCGGGACGAACTCGCCCGGCTCCGCAGCGGCGGTGGGGATCCGCTCCCGCAGTGGCCGCAGCATGGTCGGCACGCCCGCGTCGCTGGTGGTGCGCACCAGCCGGCGGATCGTCCGGTGCACCAGCCACCGCGCGGCGACCGCCAGCAGCAGGATCATGACGATCCGCAGCGGCTTGAGCAGGATCCAGTAGCTGCCCTCGGCGAACCACACCGAGTGGGTCACGTCGTAGACGGTCCGGCAGAGGGCGTCGTCCAGGCAGGTCGGCGACGGGTCCGGCTGTGGCGCCTCGGCGGCGGGCAGGGCGAGCGGCGGCAGGCTGGCAGCGGTCACGCTGTCTTCGTACCGCACCCGCGGGGCCTCCCTCCCGCCGACCCTCCGGGCCGTGACGCGGGCCCGCCGGGGCGCGGGGGTCGCGACCGGCGGTACGGGGGCGAACCGGTCATCGTGACAGACGCGGGGAACGCTTCCGGAGGGACCCCGGATTAGTACGTGCAATCCGGGGGCCGATCAGGGACGATGGGCGCACGGACGTCGGTGATCCGGCCGGCGTCGGCCGTGGTGGGTCGCTGTGCCCGTTCCGGTCGGCGGTGGCGAGCAGGAGCCGCTGAACCGGGAGGGTGAACGCGATGCCTGACATACGACCCACGGTGGGCTCCGGTGCGCTGGTCCTCAATGCCACCTACGAGCCGCTGTGTGTCGTGTCCGTGCGTCGCGCCGCCATCCTCGTGCTCTCCGCCAAGGCGGTCTGTGTCGCCGACGGCGACGGCGTCCTGCACAGCGCCCGCAACGCGCTGCCGGTGCCGTCGGTCGTCCGGCTCACCCGCTTCGTGCGGGTGCCCTACCGCACCCACGTCGGGCTCTCCCGGCGGGCGATCTTCGCCCGGGACGGCTGGCGCTGCGCCTACTGCCGGGGGCCCGCCGAGACCATCGACCACGTCTTCCCGCGCAGCCGGGGCGGTCGGCACGCGTGGGAGAACGTCGTCGCGGCCTGCGCCCGGTGCAACCACACCAAGGGCGACAAGACCCCGGCCGAGCTGGGCTGGCGGCTGCACGCCCTGCCGGCCGCCCCGAAGGGGGCGGCCTGGCGGGTGCTCGGGCACCGGGCCCCGGACCCGCGCTGGGCCGACTGGCTCGACCTGCGCGAGCCCGAGGCCGCCTGATCCCACCGCGCCGAGCCGCCCGACCCGCTGAGCTCCCGCTGTCGCTGCTCATCTCCGGAGCGGAGCGCCGGGCCGCCGCGCTGCCTGTGCGTCACGTGCCGCGGGCCCGGACCAGAGACGCGAAGACCACCACGTTGTCGGCGTAGCCGGTCTCCCCGCCCACCCAGCGCCCGCCGCAGGTGATCAGGCGCAGCCGGGGGCGACTGAAGTCGCCGAAGACCTCGTCGGCGGGCAGCCGCTCCTTGTCGAAGCGTTCGACCGAGTCCACCTCGAAGACCGCCACCGAGCGGTCCTCGCGGGTCACCTCGATGCGGTCGCCCTCCCGCAGGTCCCGCAGCTCGTGGAAGACCGCCGGCCCGGTGCTGGTGTCGACGTGCCCGACGATCACGGCGGGGCCGTACTGTCCGGGCGTCGGCCCCTGGTCGTACCAGCCGGCCTCCTGGGCGCGGGCGGCGTCCGGCACCGCGATGCTGCCGTCCGGGGCGACGCCGACGTTGTGTACGGGCGCCTGGACGTCGATCGGTTCGATGGTGATGTCGACGGGGCGGCTGGCGGGCAGCACCGGGAACTTCTTCGGCGGCGGCCGCAGCCCCGCGATGAACCGGTCCGGCAGCACGCTCACCCCGGCGACGCGCTCCACCGCGAACATGGCGACGATCAGCACCATCAGCGTCCCGATCACGAGGACCGGGAGCCCGGGGCTCCGGCCCGGCGCCAGCCGGCGGCGGCCGGCGGGAACCCAGCGGTGTCGGGGTCGGGCGGGCAGCGGCCCGGCCGCCGGGTCGGTGGTGACGACGCTGGCCGACACCGCCTCCCCGGCCACCCGGCGCAGCCGGCGGGTGGCGGCGACCGCCGCCCGGCGGGACGTCTGCAGCGCCCGCCGGGTGGCCGCCCGGACCCGGCCCGGATCGGATCGCCTGGTGCGCCTGTCGAAGCCGGCCATGGCGACGGCGGGTCAGGAACCGGTCCCGGTCCGACGACGGTTGCCGAAGAATCCGAAGCCGACGGCCAGGGCCACCGCGGCGAGGCCGCCCACCAGCAGCAGCGAGCCGGTGCCGGTACCGCCGGCGGTGCCGCCGCCCCCGGTCGCCGGCCCCTTGGTGGGCTGCTCCATGTTCAGCACGGTGAGCGTCGTCGTCGCGGTCTTGCCGTTGTCGCAGCGCAGGTCGACCGGGTAGTCCCCGGGCTCCTTGCTGCCCGGGACGGTGACCTGGCCGGTCAGGAAGCCGTTGTCCGGCCGGAGCACCACCCGCCCGAACGCGTCCGAGTGCACGGTCGCCTGGCGGTTGTTGGCGTTGTCGCAACTGGCCCGGATGCTGACCCGGGTGCCGGCCTGCGCGCTGTTGGGCACCACCTCGACGAAGGCGTTCTCCCCGGCCCGCGCGGGCGCGACGGTCATCAGGACGAACGCCCCGACCAGCCCCAACACGGACAGGGCGCTGGCAAGGGCACGTGTGAACGCTGTGAGCACCGGCATGATCCCCCCTTCCGGTGACGATCACCGGAATCCTCCCCGGGCAACAGCGCCTGCTTTCCCGCTGGCCCGGGGGCAAACCCGGATCGCGGTCAGCGGTGGCGGGGGGAGGAGGGCAGCGG
>NZ_JBPQTP010000104.1:0-23191 GCF_051386395.1 Micromonospora sp. URMC 106 | reverse complement strand
CCCGCACCCGCTCACGAGCGCCACCGGCCGAGGACCATCCGGCGGACCAGCGGCGGGGCGATCCACGACCAGACGCAGAAGAGCATCCACGCCAGGCCGAACAGGCCCGCCAGCAGGTCCAGCCCGGCGAGGTTGAGCAGCACGACCACGCCGATCGCGAGCAGCCAGGTGCGGAGGATCCCCAGCCGGTAGAGCGGCCGCAGCGGCAGCAGCAGCGGGTGCGCGTACACCCGGGTCTCCCAGGCGGCCTCGGCGTAGTCGGCGTCGGTCGGGTCGTGCGCCACCGCTTCGCCGAAGGCGCGGTGCGCGGCGCCCACCCGGCCGCGCCGGGCCGCGGCGACGCCGTGCAGGGCGAGCGCTGCCGGATTGCCCGGCCACGCCCCGAGGAACTCCCGGGCGATCCGCTCGGCGGCCCGGTCGTCGCCCCGGGCGTACGCGAGCTGGAATCGGGCGGCGAAGACGGCCGGCGCGTCCGGGACGATCGCGGCGGCCCGGGCGACCAGGCGTTCCGCCTTGTCGGTCTGGCCCACCGCCGAGCAGAGGTCGGCGTACTGGCAGAGCAGCCACGGATTCTCCGGCTCGATGGCGAGCGCGTCGAGCAGCGCCCGCTCGGCGGGGGTGAACTCGCGACGGTGACGCAGCGCGAGACCCAGCCGGCCGAGCAGCTCCGCGTCCGGGCCGGTCTCGGCCAGCCCCTGGCGGGCGACCGTGACGACGTCGTCCCAGCGGTCCAGCGCGGTCAGCGCCGCCGCCCGCAGCCGGAACGCGGCGGGGCTGGTGGCCAGGGCGGCGGGGAGCCGGCTCATCTCGTCCAGCGCCTGCTCGGGGCGGTTCAGCTCCAGCAGGTGGGCCACCCGGGCGAGGTGGATCTCCGGGGCGGTCACGCGGCGGCCACCAGCATGACGAGCAGGGCCTCGGCGAAGCCGATCAACAACACCGCCCCGATGCCGGGCAGCCACAGCGACGCCGGTTCGCCCCCGCGCAGCTCGTACGCCCGGAACCGGCGCTTCTGCGCGGCGGAGGCCGCGAGCCAGACCAGTGCGCCGGAGAGCGCCCCGACCAGCCGGACGGGGCGGTCGGCCCCGTTGTCGAAGATCGTCAGCGTGACCACCAGCCGGGCCGCCAGCGCGGCCAGCCCGACGCCGAGCACCGCCAGGTTCGTCCGGCGGGGCAGGCCCAGCCGGTGCCCGTTGACCAGGGCCAGCACGGTGGCCGCCGCCGGCCCGCCGAACACGGCGGGAAAGATCAGCGACTGCGGTCGCCACGGCGGGCGTCGCGTCTCGTACGCCGCCGGGGCGATGGTGGGGGTGAACAGATCGTCGGACACGGTGTTCCCGTCTCGGTAGGGGCGAGCGAGCCGGATCCTGCCACAGCCGGCCGACGGTCGGCGGCCCGCCGCCGCTCAGGCGCCGGGCGTGGGGGCGCCGCCCGCCGGCGCCGGCGAGGCGACGGCGGGCCGGGCGCCCGGCACCGCCGGGCGGATCGTGCCGGGCGGGGCGGCGATCCCGGGCGGGGCCGCGTAGGGCGGCGCGGGTGGGCCGGGCGTCATTTCGGGCCAGAGCGTCGCGGCGACGGCCCGGCCACGACCCAGCCGGTGCCAGGCCCGCCGGTGCCGCTCGCCGAGGACGGCCGCCAGGTAGACCGACTCCGGCATGCCCGGCGGTGGGGGCGGCGTGGTCACCGCCGAGATCTCGGTCCACAGGCCGCGGCCGAGCCGTCCGCGGGCCGGCTCCGCGAGTTGGTGCACCCGGGCCAGGTACTGCCGCGCGGCCAGCGCCAGGCCGTCGTCCAGCCGGCTCAGGTCCAGCGTGTGCGCCCAGCCGACCAGCACGGGCACCGCGGTCGGGACCGGCCGCCAGGCCGTCGCCGTCCGGGTGTGCACGACCAGCGTGCCCGCCACCAGGTCGCCCAGCCGACGCCCTTGCCGGTCGGACAGCATCACCGCCACCCCGGCCACCCAGCTCAGCAGCGGCAGCACCAGGCCCGGCCACTCCACCGCCACGCCGACCAGCGCCCGGGTCAGCGACTGCCGCAGCCCGACCGGGGCGCCGTCGGCGCTGACCACGCGCAGCCCGACCGCCATCTTGCCCAGCGTCCGGCCGTGGTTGAACCGCTCGCAGAGCACGGGGTAGCCGACCAGCACCAGGACCAGCCCCACCGTCGCGAGGCCACCGGCCAGGGCCCCGTCGACCAGCGCCGCCGGCAGGTTGACGAGCACGATGCCGGCGACGATGGACAGCATCAGCAGCAGGGCCAGCTGGGCCAGGACGTCCAGCATCAGCGCGAGCACCCGGGAGCCGATCCGGGCGGCCCGGACGTCCAGCTCCACGGCCTCCCCGCTGACCAGCCCGGCGTCGCCCCACGGGGCGGGTCGGGCCGGCGGTCGTGGTTGCGCTCTCACCCCGACAGTGAACACTATGATCGCCGAACGGGGGTGACGGTGGATCTCGACGCGTACGTCGCGGAACACGGCGGGGAGTGGCGGCGCCTGGAGCAGCTCTCCGGGCGGGGCCGGCTCGACGCCGCCGAGGTCGACGAACTCGTCGCCCTCTACCAGCGGGCGACCACCCAGCTCTCGGTGCTGCGCAGCCGCTCACCCGACCCGGCGCTGGTCAGCCAGCTCTCCCAGGTGGTGCTGCGGGCGCGGGCCCGGCTCACCGGCCGCCCCCGGCCGTCCTGGGCGGCGGTCGGCCGGTTCCTGCTGGTCGGCTTCCCCGGCGCGGTGTACCGCGCCTGGCCCTGGTGGTGCGGGGTGGCGACCGGCTTCACCCTGCTCAGCTTCTTCCTCATCTGGTTCGTGGCGGGCAACCCGGACACGGCGGGCGCCTTCATCGGCGAGGAGGCGGCCGCCGACCTGGTCGAGTCGGGCTTCGCCGGCTACTACACCGAGTTCGCCGCGCCGACCTTCGCCTTCCACCTCTGGACGCACAACGCGTGGCTCGCCGCCCAGTGCCTCGCCGCCGGTGTGCTGATCGTCCCGGTGTTCTACCTGCTCTGGCAGAACGCCCTCAACATCGGCGTGGTCGGCGGGGTGATGGTGGCCTACGGCCGGGCGGACGTCTTCTTCGGACTGATCACCCCGCACGGGCTGCTGGAGCTGACCGGCGTCTTCGTGGCGGCCGGGTTGGGCCTGCGCACCGGTTGGGCGTGGATCGCGCCGCCCGCGCAGCTCACCCGGGGGCAGGCGGTCGCGCGGGCGGGCCGCGAGGGCGTCCTGGTCGCCGTGGGCCTGGTGGGGCTCTTCGCGGTCTCCGCCGTCATCGAGGCGTTCGTGACCCCCGCGCCGGTGCCGGTTCCGTTCCGCGTCGCCGTGGGCGCCGCCGTCTGGCTCGCCTTCCTGGCGTACGTCGTGGTCCTCGGTCGCCGGGCGGGCGCCGCGCCGTCCGCCGGCGACGACGTCCTCGACCCGCACGCTGCCCGCTGACCTCCCCGTCGGTTCGCTGTCGGACCCGTCGGTTCGCTGTCAGAGCTGGCCGAGGGACTTGAGGCGCAGGTAGGTGTCGGCCAGGGTGGGGGCCAGGCGACCCGCCGGGGCGTCGACGACCATCACCCCGTGCCGGCCCAGGGCGGCGCGCACCCGGTCGCGTTCGGCCAGCGCCCGCCAGGCCGCCGCCGCGGCGTAGGCGTCCCCGGGGCGCTGCGGGGCGGCCGTGGTGAGCGCGGTCAGTACCGGGTCGTGCGTCGCGGCGATCACCACCTTGTGCCGGGCGGCGAGCCGGGGGAGCACCGGCAGCAGCCCTTCGCCGAGGGCGCCGGCCTCCAGGGCGGTGAAGAGCACCACCAGGCTGCGCTGGCTCCGCCGGCGCAGCAGCTCACCGGCGATCAGGTCGAAGTCCGTCTCGACCAGCGCGGGCTGGAGCGGGGCGAGGGCGTGCACCAGCCGGGGGAGCAGGGCCGGCCGCCCGCTGCCGGTCACCGTCGCCCGGACCACCGTGTCGGCGGCGAGCAGGTCGACGCGGTCACCGGCGCGGGCGGCGAGGGCGGTGAGCAGCAGCGCGGCGTCGATCGCGGTGTCCAGCCGGGGCTCGTCGCCGACCCGCACCGCCGAGGTGCGCCCCGTGTCCAACACGCAGACCAGCCGGCGGTCCCGCTCGGGCCGCCAGGTCCGCACCAGCACGTCGGCCCGGCGCGCGCTCGCCCGCCAGTCGATCGACCGCACGTCGTCGCCCACCACGTACTCGCGGAGGGTGTCGAACTCGGTGCCCTGGCCGCGCCCGCGGCTCACCTGGGTGCCGTCGATCACCCGCAGCCGGGCCAGCTTCTCCGGCAGGTGACGGCGCGAGTCGAAGCGGGGCAGCACGCGCAGCGTCCACGGCGGCGTGGCCGGGTGGCCGGAGCGCTGCCGGAAACCCAGCCCCATCGGCCCGAACGAGCGCACGGTCAGCGTCACCGCCGGCCGGTCGCCCCGCCGCAGGGGGGTGAGCCGGCTGGGCAGCGCCGCCGTCCCGCCCGGCTCGACGCGTACCGTCCGCGACGGCGGGACGTCCGGGCGGGCGCCGGCGGAGGGCACCCAGGCGTCGCGGACCCGGGCGCGCAGCGTACGGGCGGCGGGGTTGTGCAGCAGCAGCGTGACGGTGGCCGTGCCGCCGAGCCGGACCGCCCGGTCGCCCTCCCGGGCCGCCGCGAGCGCCCCCGGCGGCACGGCCAGCGCCCGGTCGACCAGCACGAGCAGCAGCACCACGGCGGTCATCACCAGCAGGCCGACGAACGGCGCCGGCCAGGCCGGCAGGGTCAGCGCGCCGACCGCCAGCAGGAGCGCCGCCCGCCAGGTCATCGCGGCGTCGGCACGGTGGCCAGCACCGTGTCCAGCACCGCGTCCACGCCGACGCCCTCCAGCTCGACCTCGGGCCGCAGCCGCAGCCGGTGCCGCAGCGTCGGCCGGGCGACCGCCTTCACGTCGTCCGGGACGACGTGGTCCCGGCCGGCCAGCCAGGCCCACGCCTTGGCGGTGGTGAGCAGCGCGGTCGCGCCCCGGGGCGAGGCGCCCAGCTCCAGCGCCGGCGTGCTGCGGGTCGCCCGGCAGAGGTCGACGATGTAGCCGAACAGGGGCTCGGCCATGTGCACCCGGCCGACCGCCGCCCGCGCCGCCGCGAGGTCGGCCGCGGTGGCCACCGGTCGTACGCCGGCGGCGGTCAGGTCGCGCGGGTCGAAGCCGGCGTGGTGCGCGCGGAGCACCCCCATCTCCTCCTCCCGGCTGGGCAGCGGCACGGTGAGCTTGAGCAGGAACCGGTCGAGCTGCGCCTCCGGCAGCGGATAGGTGCCCTCGTACTCGATCGGGTTCTGGGTGGCGGCGACGATGAACGGGTCGGGCAGCGGACGCCGGTCGCCCTCGACCGTGACCTGCCGCTCCTCCATGACCTCAAGCAGCGCCGACTGGGTCTTCGGCGGCGTCCGGTTGATCTCGTCGGCGAGCAGCAGGTTGGTGAAGACCGGGCCCTCGCGGAAGGCGAAGGCGGCGGTGTGCGGGTCGAAGATCAGCGAGCCGGTCACGTCGCCCGGCATCAAATCCGGGGTGAACTGCACCCGCTTGGACCCCAGGTCGAGCGCGGTGGCCACGGTGCGGATCAGCAGGGTCTTGGCCACGCCCGGCACGCCCTCCAGCAGCACGTGCCCACGGCAGAGCAGGGCGATCACCAGGCCGGTGACGACCGCGTCCTGCCCGACGACCGCCTTGGCGACCTCGGCACGCAGCCGGTGCAGGGCGGCACGGGGGTCGGCGGCGCCGGCGGTCGGCGGCTCGGCGGTTCCGGCGGGTCGGGTCACCGGGCGTCTCCTTCGGGTCGGTGCGGGTGCGGTGCGGCGGTCGGTGGCGGCCCGTCGGCCGGGTGTGGGGCGACCGTGCGGGTCAGCCGGTCCAGCGCGCGGGCCAACTCCAGCAGATCCTGGTCGGTGTCGGGCGCGCCGCCGTAGAGCAACTCCTCGGCCCGCCCCGGGCCGTCGCCGGTGCGGGCGGCGACCGCGGCGGCCACCTCGGCGGTCGGGGCGGTCGGCGGCAGGTTCAGCCGGGGCAGCAGGCGGTCCAGGGCGGCGGTGCGCAGCGTGCGCGCGGCCACGTCCCGGGCGCCGGCCTTCTCGTAGAGCCGGGCCCGGCCGAGCACCGTCTCCGCCGAGCGGACCGTCACCGGCAGCGGCTCCGGCGTCGGCGGGCCGAGCCGGCGGGCCCGCCACAGGGCGGCCAGCAGGGCGGCCACGGCGAGCTGGACCAGCAGCGCCCAGAACCAGCCGGGGAAGGCGGACCAGAGCGGGTTCGGCGGGTCGGAGCCGCCGGCGCTGGAGTCGTCGCCGTCGTCGTCGGAGCCGCGGCCCGGATCACCGCGCCCAGCGTCGCCGTCCCCCTCGCCGCCGGGGCGTCCACCGGGGCGGCCGCCGCCCGGCCCGTCGTACTCGGTGGAACCGCCCGGCGTGGGCGACCAGGCCGGGCTGCCGCTGCTGCCGGAGCCGAAGGTCGGCGGCGGCGCCGGGCCGTCCAGGTCCAGCCACACCACCCGACCCGTCCCGCCGAGCAGCGCGGTGGCGAACGCCCGGTTGTCCCACTCGTCGATCCGGTCGTTGCGGAACGGATCGCTGGCGCCGACCACCACCACGCTCTCGGGGATCCGGAGCAGCCGGGCGAGCCCGCCGTCGAAGCAGAACTGCGGCGCGGACGCGCCCGGGCTGACCGCGTAGCGCTGCAGCCCGACCGCCACCGGGCCGAGCTCGCGCAGCTCGGGCATCGGGCAGGGCAGGCCCCGCGCGTCGGGCTCCACCGCCTGCGCGGCCCACCTGCGGTCGGCCGGCTCGATCCCCAGCGGGATCGCGTCGAGCACCCGCCTCGGCGGGTCCACCAGCACGAGCCGGGTGGCCGAGGGCAGCGAGCGCAACGCGCCGACCGTGTCCGGGTGCAGCAGCGCCGGCGCGGGCACGAAGAGCGTGGCCGGCTCGCCGCGGGCGGCCAGCAGCGCGGGCAGCGTGTCCGTCTCCCGCTGCACCGTCACCCCTCGCCCGCGCAGCGCCTCGGCGAGCCGGCTGCCGCCGTCGTCCCCGGTCGCGACGGGGGAGAGGAACCCCCGGTCGGTGGGGTCGGGCTGGTCGATCGCGTGGGTGACCAGGGTGGTGGTCAGCAGCAGCGCGGCCAGACCCAACGGGATCAGCAGCCGGTGCCGGCGGCGGCGCCGGGGGGCGGCGCCGGCCCGGGGGGCCGGTGGGGCGGCGGCGACCTGTGCGCTCATGGTAGTGGCCCGTCCTCGGGGCGGCCGGTCAGCAGCCGGTCCAGGTCGGCGGCGTGCTCCCGCATCCGCCGGTCGTGCTCGGGCGTGGCGGGGCGCTGGCCGTACCAGATCTCGGAGAAGACCGTCCCGGCGGCGCTCAGCGGCGGACCGACCTGCGGGCGGTGCTCCGTCGCGGCCCGCACCACCTCGATGACGGTCATGCCGGGCTGCGGCTCCAGCAGCCGCCGGGCGACCAGCTCCCGGATCATCGCGCGCAGCCGCTCCCGGACGGCCTCGGCGTACCGGCCCTCGGCGGCCAGCCGGTCCGCGAGGGAGGCGTACGCGGCGGCCGGCAGCTCCGGCTCCGGCTCGCGCGGCGCGGGTACGACCGGCGCCGGGGCGTCCGCGGGCGCGGGCTCCCGGCGGCGGCGACGCAACCGGGGCAGCCGGCGGGGCACCCACGCGGGGTACGCGTACCAGCCGACCGCCACCAGCACCGCGGCGAGCACCAGCAGCAGCGCGGCCAGGGGGAGGGGCACGTGGTCGCCGAGCGCGGCCGTGGTCTCGGTCCACCACCGGCTGAAGCTCATCGGTCGGCCGCCAGCAGAGCGGTCTCCGGCGTGCCCGCCCGCGCTCGGGAGAGCCGAATGTCCAGCCCTTCGGTGCGCATCCGGGTCTCCAGGTGCAGCACCGCGTCCAGGCAGGCCAGGGCCGGGTAGGCGACGCTGTTCACGCCCGCCCACACGGCCAGCGACAGCCAGGCGGCCCAGTCCCGGTCGACCAGGTCGAGCGCGTCCAGCCCGTAGTAGACGCCGATGCCGAGGCCGAGGCGGACGATCCACCAGGCCAGGTAGCCGAGCAGCCGGATCCAGCCGGCCCGGCCGCCGCCGCGGACGGCCAGGGTTGCGGCCCGCAGCGGGGCGCGCAGCGGGTGCGCCCGGTCCACGACCAGCGCCGGTGCCACGGCGCCGAGCAGGGCGAAGCCGACGAACCAGGCCGGCCCGAACAGCGCCGCCGCCCACATCACCACCCCGACCAGGGCGGTCAGCAGCATGGTGGCGCCCCACCGGGCGCCGGCGGGGCGGAGCACCTCCCGTGGCCCGGCCGTACGACCGAACAGCGCGCCGCCGGCGGCCCGGGCGGCCGGGTTGCCGAGCAGCGTGATGATCATCGCCTCGGTCGCCGCGCCGGTCGCCAGCAGCAGCCAGTACGCGCCGAACCGCTCGAACCCCCCGAACCAGACCGGGGGCGCGACGCCGGCGAAGAGCCGCAGCGGGTAGAGCAGGAGCTGCTCGCCGACGGCCAGGACGAGGGCGAGCGGGACCAGCACCCGGGCCTGCCCGCGCAGCAGCAGGACCGCGGAGTCCAGCAGCTCGCCGACCGTGAGCGGGCGGCGTGGGAGCACGGCGGTCGGGCCGGCGTCGGGCACGCGTACTCCTGGGGACGGGCGGCGGTGGCGCGTGACGGCGCACGCGGGGATCATGGTGACACGCGCGGTCCGATCGGGTGGACCCGCACGCCGGGGCGGCGACGCCGGCGTCGGTTGCTGGGCGGCGGCGTCCCACGGCAGTACCGTGCCGGGTGACGCGGATCCCACCGAACTGAACGGGATGGAAACATTAACCCCATGAGAGCCCGGGTACTGGTGGTCGACGACGACCCCGCGCTCGCCGAGATGCTCGGCATCGTCCTGCGCAGCGAGGGGTTCCTGCCCTCCTTCGTCGCCGACGGGGAGCGGGCCCTGGCCGCGTTCCGCGAGAACCGGCCGGACATCGTCCTGCTCGACCTCATGCTCCCCGGCATGAGCGGCATCGACGTGGCGCGGTCGATCCGGGCCGAGTCGGGCGTGCCGATCGTCATGCTGACCGCCAAGAGCGACACCGTCGACGTGGTCCTCGGCCTGGAGTCCGGGGCCGACGACTACGTGGTCAAGCCGTTCAAGCCCAAGGAGCTGGTCGCCCGAATGCGGGCGCGGCTGCGCCGCGGCGAGGACGTCGCCCCCGAGATGTTGACCATCGGGCCGCCCGGCAACCAGATCACCATCGACGTGCCGGCGCACACCGTCAGCCGCGACGGCGAGGAGGTGAAGCTGACGCCGCTGGAGTTCGACCTGCTGGTCGCGCTCGCCCGCAAGCCGCGTCAGGTGTTCACCCGCGAGGTGCTGCTGGAGCAGGTCTGGGGGTACCGGCACGCGGCGGACACCCGGCTGGTCAACGTGCACGTGCAGCGGCTGCGCGCCAAGATCGAGCCGGATCCGGAGCGGCCGGAAATCATCCTCACCGTGCGGGGCGTGGGCTACAAGGCGGGCACCGGATAGCCTGGTCGCACTGTGGCCACCTCCCCGATCCCGGACCCCCAGACGACAGCCTCGCGCCGGCGTGTCGCCGCGCGGGAGCTGTGGCGCGGCGTGAGCGGCCGGGCCGCGCGCCTGTTCGCGGGGCTGCACCAGGCCTGGCGGCGGTCGCTCCAGCTGCGGGTGGTGACCATCACACTGGTCGCGTCCAGCCTGCTGGTGGGCGGTTTCGCCTACCTGATCGCCGACAAGATCACCAGCATCCTGATCGAGAACGCCGAGACCGACGTGCGGGTGCGGCTGGACAGCGGCGCGGCGTACGCGGCGAAGCAGTTCGGCCTCTACAACCAGCCGCAGGAGGCGCAGTTCCAGGAGACCGTCGACGGCACGGTCAACTACCTCGCCGGCGGTGACCCACAGCAGACCACCGGCGTGATCGTGGCGCTCACCGCCGACAGCCACACCGGCCTCATCCAGCCGCGGTCCTCGCCCGCGGTCAACGTCCGGCCGCTGATCAGCCGCGAGCTGCGCGCCACGGTCGCCGGGGGCAAGGTGGCCAGCCAGATCCGCACCGGCCGGCTGGGCGGGGAACGCACGAAGTACCTGGTCTACGGCTCGCCCGTGCCCACCAAGTTCGGTCAGGTGGAGCTCTACTACCTCGTGCCGCTGACCCGGCAGGACGCCACGGCCGCCGACGCCCGCGCGACGGTGGTCGCCACCGGGGCGGCCCTGGTGATCCTGCTCGGCCTGCTCGCCGGCCTGGTCACCCGGCTGGTGGTGACCCCGGTGCGGGTGGCCGCCCGCACCGCCCAGCGGCTCTCCGCCGGCCTGCTCGACCAGCGGATGGCGGTCAACGGCGAGGACGACCTGGCCCTGCTCGCCGCGTCGTTCAACCAGATGGCGACCAACCTGCAACGCCAGATCCTGCGGCTGGAGGAGATGTCCCGGCTGCAACGCCGCTTCACCTCCGACGTGTCGCACGAGCTGCGCACCCCGCTGACCACGGTCCGGATGGCCGCCGACCTGATCTTCGCCGAGCGGGACGAGTTCGACCCGGCGGTGGCGCGCAGCGCCGAGCTGCTCCAGGCCGAGCTGGACCGCTTCGAGGAGCTGCTCACCGACCTGCTGGAGATCAGCCGCTTCGACGCCGGCTTCGCGATGCTCGACTCCGAGCCGACCGACCTGGTGCCGGTCGTGCACCGGGTCGCCGACCGGCTGGCCGGCCTGGCCGAGCGGGTCGGCGTGCCCATCGAGCTGGACGTCCCCACCACCCCGGTGATCGCCGAGGTCGACCCGCGGCGGGTCGAGCGGGTGCTGCGCAACCTGGTCGGCAACGCCGTCGAGCACGGCGAGGCCAAGCCGGTGCTGATCACCCTGGGGATGGACGACACGGCCGTCGCGATCACCGTCCGCGACCACGGGGTGGGCCTCAAGCCGGGCGAGGAGAAGCTCGTCTTCAACCGCTTCTGGCGGGCCGACCCGTCCCGCGCCCGGCAGACCGGCGGCACCGGGCTGGGGTTGTCGATCAGCCTGGAGGACGCCCGGCTGCACGGCGGCTGGCTGGAGGCGTGGGGCGCGCCCGGGCAGGGCGCGCAGTTCCGGCTCACCCTGCCGGCCCGGGCCGGCGACCGGTTGACCACCTCGCCGCTGCGGCTGGTGCCGGCCGACGCCACCCTGCCCTTCGGCGGCCCCCGTGAGGGCGGGCTGCTGGCGATCGGCCCCGGCAGCGGGGGCGTGCTCGCGATCGGCCCGGCCACGGACGGGGTGGCCGTCGGGCCGGGGCGGCAGGGAGCCGGGGGACGCACGGAGGTGGGATCGTGAGGCGCCACCTGCTCGCCGGTGTGCTCGGCGGCGCGCTGCTGCTGGGTGGCGCGGCCGGCTGCGGCATCCCGGACCACACCGAGGTGCGGGTGGAGGGATCCGGCCCGGCGGCGGAGGCCGGCTCCGTCAGCGGTGTCCGGGGCGAGCCCCCGAACCGCAGCGCGAGCAGCGAGAAGGAGCAGTTCGTCAAGAACTTCCTCTCCGCCGCGGCGGGCGAGCCGGACCGGGCCTACCAGCGGGTCCGGCAGTTCATCGCCCCGGAGGACCGGGACCGCCTCCAGGTGAAGGAGGGCAGCGAGGTCGCGCTGACCGTCGTCCGGCTCACCGAGGAGCCGGTCATCGTCAACGCCCCGGACAACAGGACCGAGGTCACGCTCAAGGTGCAGCAGGTGGGCCAGTTGCGCGCCGACGGCACGCTGGCCCCGCCGGAGACGAGCACCACGTCGTACTCCTTCGAGCTGCGCAACCCGCCGGGGCAGGAGGGCCGGGTGGACGCCGGACTGTTCGTGGCCAACCCGCCGAACGTGCTGCTGCTCAGCGTCGACGCGCTGGAGGCGTACTACCAGAGCCGGACGATCTACTTCTGGACCTCTGACCGCACCCGGCTCGTGCCGGACCAGCGCTACCTGCCCCTCGCCGTGCCCGACGAGCGGCTGGTCAGCGAGGTGGTGAAGTGGCTGACCGCCGGTCCCTCCCTCTGGCTGCGCTCCGGGGTCACCGGGCTGCCGGACGGCACCCGGCTGATCAACAACGCCACCCGGACGGACGGCCGCTGGGAGGTCGACCTGGAGATGCCGGACGAGAAGGTCCGGCTGGAGCAGTTCGCCACGCAGCTCGCCTGGTCGCTGGACGACGTCGACGGGCCGCTGGAGATCAAGATCCGCACCCAGCCCCGGAAGGACATCCCCGACCTCGAAGCGCACCGGCAGGCGCACCCGGTGTACCGGATCGGCGACGGCTTCCAGCGGTTCTGCGTCTACGAGGGCGCCGTCCACCCGCTGGCCGACGCCGCCGGCACGATCGCGGCGGTGCCGGTGGCGCCCGAGGTGAACAGGAACGTCGTGACGGCCGGGTTGAGCCGCGCCGACGACCAGATCCTGGCGGCGCTGGTGGTCACCGACGCGGGCCGGCAGTGGCTGTCCGTCGGCACCGGCCGCGACCCGGTCGCCGTCTTCACCCGCAGCGCCAAGGGCTACGGCGCGATCGGCCGGCCGGTGTGGCTGCGCTCCACGGCCGGCGGCGCCCCGGCCGGCTTGGTGGTCGCCGACGGCGTCCTCTACCGCTTCGACGCCCGGGCGCAGCTCACCCCGGTGTCGCTCGGCGTTCCCGGCCGGGTGACCGCGGTGGCCGCCTCGCTCGAGGGGCACCGGATCGCCGTCATCGCCGGCGGCGCGCTCCACGTCGCCGCCCTGAGCGCCAACGAGGGCGGGGTGACCCTCGGCCCGGCCCGTCGGCTGCCCACCCGGCTGACCGACCTGTCGGCCGTCGACTGGTACGGCGAGGACAAGCTGATCCTCGCGGGGAAGTCCGGCCGCCCGGCGGTCTACGAGGTCAGCGTGGACGGCGCCCGGGACAGCCGGGTGGAGGACAAGATCGGCGCCCGGGTGACCCACCTCGCCGCGTACCCGGCCAACACCGAGGTGCCGCGCGGCGCGGCCATGTACGAGGCGAACGGGGTGGCGTACAGCAGCGCGCCGTTCGAGCGGATCCAGCCGGAACAGGTGCAGGTGTCGCCGCCCTCGACCGGGACGCGCGCCGGCAACCCGACCGCCCCCTTCTTCCTCTACTGATGCCGGATCTCGGCGCGCTCTGGGCGGACCTCACCGACCTGGTGCTGCCCGTGGAGTGCGCCGGTTGCCGGGAACGCCGGCCGGGGCTGCGGCACGGCGTCTGCCCGGAGTGCGTGGCGGCGCTGGATGGGCTGCGGCCCCGGGCGGTGCGCCCCACCCCCGCCCCGCCCGACCTGCCGCACTGTTTCGCCCTCGGCCCGTACGCGGGCCCGCTGCGGGAGGCGCTGCTCGCGTACAAGGACCACGGCCGGCACGGGCTGGCCCGGCCGCTGGGCGCGCTGCTCGCCGAGGTGGTGGCGGCGGCGGTCGGCGGGGCGCGGCCGGTGACGCTGGTGCCGGTGCCGGACACCGCGGCGGCGGCCCGCGCCCGCTACGGCGACCACCTCGGCCGGCTGACCCGGCACTGCGCGGACCGGCTGCGCCGGGCGGGCTGGCCGGTGCGGGTGCGGCGGCCCCTGCGCGCGCTGCCCCGTCCCGACTCGGTGACGCTGGACAGCGCCGGGCGGGCGGCGGCGGCCGAGTCCGCCTTCCGGGTCCGCCCCCGGGGCGGGCCCGCCGCGGACGGTACGGCGGTCGTGGTGCTCGACGACATCCTCACCACCGGCGCCACCCTCGCCGCCGTGGGGCGCGCGCTGACCGCGAGCGGGCTGTCACCGACGGTGGCGGCGGTGCTCGCCGCGACCGAGAAACGGCACCGGTCGTAACCGATCGTGTTTCCGTTTCACCCGTTGGTGTATGAGGTGTGAAAAATTTCTGGCCGGCTCGGCGACCGGGGGTGACTGCCGGGCAAACAGGAGTTAGCGTTTTCCTGTCGGGGGTAGGAGGTCTTCCCACCCGCCTCCGGCGGTGAAAGGAGGCGTAGCCGCACTGACCGGTCGACGCCGAGTGGGACCTCCCCCAGGGGCGAGCGACCGGATGCCGGATCGAACGACCATCCGACCAGGGAGGTCACATGGACATCGTGGTCAAGGGCCGTAACGTCGAAGTGCCGGACCATTACCGGGTGCACGTGGCGGAGAAGCTCGCGAAGATCGAACGCTACGACCACAAACTCATTCGCGTCGATGTGGAGCTTTTCCACGAGCGCAATCCCCGCCAGGCGGACCACTGCCAGCGCGTCGAAATCACCTGCGTTTCCCGGGGCCCGGTGATCCGGGCGGAAGCCTGCACGAACGACTTCTACAGCGCGCTCGACGCGGCCATCGCCAAGCTCGACACCCGGTTGCGCCGGGCGGCCGACCGCCGCCGCGTCCACCGGGGCCGACACGCCCCGCTCTCCGTCGCCGCCGCCACCGCCGGCCTGCCGGTCGCCGACCTCGACGTCCCCCTGGGGGCCTCCGCCGACGGCGCCCGCGCCGGCACGGCCACCGCCGTCGCCGAACGGGTCGAGGAGGAGCACGACCAGCCCTGGCACATCGCGCGGGAGAAGGTGCACCCCGCCGAGCCGATGACCGTCGACGACGCCCTGTTCCAGATGGAACTCGTCGGCCACGACTTCTACCTGTTCCAGGACAAGGAGTCCGGCCGGCCGAGCGTCGTCTACCGGCGACACGCCTACGACTACGGAATCATCTCCCTCGCCATCTGATCCCGACGGCCGTGGTGGCGGCCCGCGCCGCCACCACGGCCACCGGGGCCGTCAGCGGAGTTCGTCGGGGAGCAGCCCGAAGACCAGGTCGTCGATCCGGGTGCCCGCCAGCCCCGGCAGCCGGCCGCGCAGCAGCCCCTCCCGGCGGAAGCCGATTTTCTCCAGCACCCGCTGCGACGCGACGTTGTCGGGCAGGGTGGCGGCGACCAGCCGGGCGATCCCCGCCGGCCCGAACGCCCAGCCGGCGAGGAGCCGTACGGTCCGGGTGGCGAGCCCGCGACCGCGCGCGGCGGGCAGCAGCGCGTAGCCGACGCTCGCCTCCCCGGCGGTCGCGTCGGTGTAGGACAGCCCGCAGCTGCCGACCGGTTCGTCGGTGTCCGCGTCGAGGATCAGCAGCCGGGCGATGCTGCCGGTCAGCCACGCGCTCTCCGACGACCGGCAGCGTCCCTCGATCGCCGACCGGGCGGGCGGCACCGGCGGGGCCTGGTTCGCCACCACCTCCGGCAACGTGTGCAGCCGGTACATCACGTCGACGTCGTCCGGGCCGAGCGGGCGCAGCGTCACCACGCCGTCGGTGAGCCGGCCGTCGGGCAGGTCGGGCAGCAGCCGGGGAGCGGGGCCGGGCGGGTCGTCGGCGAGGCGCACCCAGGCCGTCAGGTCCGACCGGCCGCCGCCGCGGAGCTGGCCGGCCGCCCGGCGTACCCCCTCGTGGCGGAATCCGGCGGCGAGCGCCACCCGCTGGCTGGCCGGGTTCTCCGCGTGGGTCAGCAGCTCCAGCCGGTCGAACCCGCACCGCAACGCGGAGTCGGCCAGGGCCCGCGTGGCGGCGGTCGCGACGCCGCGCCGCCGCGCCCACGGCGCGACCCAGTAGCCCACCTCCGCCTGCCGGCGCAGCGTCACGACCTGGCTGAGGCCCGCCCCGCCGACCAGCCGGTCGGTGGCGCGGTCGGCGATGGCGTACGCGGCCCCGCCGGTGGCCCGGGCCGCCGGGGCGCCCTCGGTGATCCACCAGCGGGCGTCGGCCTCGGTGTACGGCTGCGGCATGCCCGGGTTGAACCGCAGGTTGACGGGGTCGGCGCAGCCGGCGGCCAGGTCCGCGACGTCGTCGGGGCGGAACGGCCGCAGCCGCACCCCGTCGGACTCGATCACCTCGGGCGTCACGTCAGGTCTCCGGCGAGCAGCGCGCCGACCCAGGTGTCCACCCGCTCGCCCCGGTGCGTGAGCCCGCCCCGGGCGGTGCCCTCGACCGTGAAGCCGGCCTTCTCGGCGACCCGGCGCGAGGCGGTGTTGCCGACGTTGGCCCGCCACTCGACGCGGGCCAGTCCCAGCGTGGTGAAGCCCCAGGTGGCGAGGGCGGTCAGCGCGGCCGGCATGACGCCCCGGCCCCGGCTCGCCGGCGCGGTCATGAAGCCGACGTCGGCCAGCAGCGGATCGGAGGGGGAGAGCCGCAGGTCGATCGAGCCGGCGTACCGGTCCTCGGCGTCGGCGACCACGAAGCAGGCGCTGGTGCCGCCCGCCCAGGCGCCGCGCGAGTAGGTCAGGTAGGACTCGGCGTCGGCCGGCTCGTACGGGTCGGGCACGCTGGTCCACCGGATGGTCTCCGGGTCCCGGCAGGTCTGCACGATCGCCGGGAAGTCGCGCTCCTCCATCGGGCGCAGCCGCACCTCGCCACCGCCGGCGCCGGCGAAGAGGACGGGCTGGGGCCGGCCGAAGACGGCGGCCCGGCGGGCCTCCAGGGTGCCGGGCCCGGCCGGCCCGGTCTCGCCGGGGGCGGGCACCTCCCCGGGGAACAGCGAGCCGATCCAGCCCTGCGGGCCGCCGTCGGGCGCGGGGTCGGCCAGCCGCAGCCGGCCCTCGACGCGGAAGCCCGTCCGGAGCGCGACGAGGCGGGAGGCGTGGTTGCCGACCTCGGCCTGCCAGATCAGCCGGCGCAGCTTCCGGCTGTCGAAGGCCCACCGGGCGACGGCCCGGGCGGCCCGGACGGTGACGCCGCCGCCGCGGGCCCAGGGCGCGGTCCAGTAGCCGATCTCGCCCGTGCCGTGCCCGGCGTCGATCGACACCAGCCCGCAGGAGCCCAGCACCTCGCCGCTGGCGGGGTCGCAGACCGCGAACGGCGCCCCGGTGCCGGCCGCCCAGTCCCCCGGCGACACCTCGGTGACGAACCTGTGGGCGTGTTCGGGCAGGTACGGGCGAGGTACGGTGGTCCAGCGCTGGATGTCCGGGTCCTGGCACGCCCGGTGCACCGCGTCGGCGTCGGTCGCCCGCCAGGGTCGCAGCAGCAGGCCGTCCTCGGTGATCTCCACAGGTTCCACCCGAGCCATCGTGCCGGATCGTTCGCGGACGGCGTAACCGGATATCGGCGGGACGGCGGGCACCGAGCGAGTTATGTCGGTTTCGCCGGGTCGGAGGGCCGCCACCAGTGACCATCGCGCCGATGGAGCGCCTACGATGGTTCGAGACTGTCTAGGGGAGCGTTGATCCGTGTCGATTCTGGAAAAGGTCCTCCGCGCGGGCGAGGGCCGTATGGTGCGCCGGCTCAAGGCCATCGCCGCCGCCGTCAACTCGATCGAGGACGACTACGTCAACCTCACCGACGACGAGCTGCGCGGCATGACCGAGCAGTTCAAGGAGCGGCTCGCTGACGGCGAGACCCTCGACGACCTGCTGCCGGAGGCCTTCGCGGTGTGTCGGGAGGCGGCCGCCCGGGTGCTCGGCCAGCGCCCCTACGACGTCCAGGTGATGGGCGGCGCGGCGCTGCACTTCGGCAACATCGCCGAGATGAAGACCGGTGAGGGCAAGACCCTGACCTCGGTCATGCCGGTCTACCTCAACGCGCTCTCCGGCAAGGGCGTGCACGTCATCACGGTCAACGACTACCTGGCCCAGCGCGACGCCGCCTGGATGGGCCGGGTGCACGAGTTCCTCGGCCTCACCGTCGGCGTGGTCCTGCCCAACCGGCCGGCCGCCGAGCACCGGGCCGCGTACGAGTGCGACATCACCTACGGCACGAACAACGAGTTCGGCTTCGACTACCTGCGCGACAACATGGCCTGGTCGCGGGACGAGCTGGTCCAGCGCGGCCACAACTTCGCCGTGGTCGACGAGGTCGACTCGATCCTGATCGACGAGGCCCGCACCCCGCTGATCATCTCTGGCCCGGCCGAGCACTCCGCCCGCTGGTACTCGGAGTTCGCGGGCGTGGTGGCCCGGCTCCAGCCCGGCAAGGACGGCGAGGGCGACTACGAGGTCGACTACGCCAAGCGGACCATCGCCGTCACCGAGCGCGGCGTGGCGAAGGTCGAGGACCGGCTGGGCATCGACAACCTCTACGAGTCGGTGAACACCCCGCTGGTGGGCTACCTCAACAACGCCATCAAGGCCAAGGAGCTCTTCAAGCGCGACAAGGACTACATCGTCAGCGACGGCGAGGTCCTGATCGTCGACGAGTTCACCGGCCGCATCCTGCACGGCCGCCGCTACAACGAGGGCATGCACCAGGCGATCGAGGCCAAGGAGGGGGTGGAGATCAAGCAGGAGAACCAGACCCTGGCCACCATCACCCTCCAGAACTACTTCCGCCTCTACGAGAAGCTCTCCGGCATGACCGGCACGGCCCAGACCGAGGCGGGCGAGTTCAACAAGGTCTACAAGGTCGGCGTGGTGACCATCCCGACCCACCGGCCGATGGTCCGGCAGGACCGGCCGGACGTGATCTACAAGACCGAGAAGGCCAAGTTCAACGCCGTGGTGGAGGACATCGCCGAGCGGCACGCCGTGGGCCAGCCGGTGCTCGTCGGCACGGTCTCGGTGGAGAATTCCGAGATCCTCTCCCAGCTCCTGCGCCGCCGCGGCATCCCGCACTCCGTGCTGAACGCCAAGTTCCACGCCCGCGAGGCCGAGATCGTCGCCCAGGCCGGCCGCAAGGGCGCGGTCACGGTCGCGACGAACATGGCCGGCCGGGGCACCGACATCCTGCTCGGCGGCAACGCCGAGTTCCTCGCCGCCAACGAGCTCCGCCAGCGTGGCCTCGACCCGATCGAGCACGAGGAGGAGTACGCCAAGGCGATGGAGGAGGTCCTGCCCAAGTGGAAGCAGGCCTGCGACGCCGAGGCGGAGGAGGTCGCCGCCGTCGGCGGCCTCTACGTGCTGGGCACCGAGCGGCACGAGTCGCGCCGGATCGACAACCAGCTTCGCGGCCGCTCCGGCCGGCAGGGTGACCCGGGCGAGTCCCGGTTCTACCTGTCCCTGCAGGACGAGCTGATGAAGCGCTTCCGCTCCGGTGCCGTCGAGGCGGTCATGGACCGCTTCAACATCCCGGAGGACGTGCCCATCGAGTCGAAGATGGTCACCCGCCAGATCAAGAGCGCGCAGGCCCAGATCGAGGGCCAGAACGCCGAGATCCGCAAGAACGTCCTCAAGTACGACGAGGTGCTCAACAAGCAGCGCCAGGTGATCTACGCCGAGCGCCTGCGGGTGCTCAACGGCGAGGACCTCTCCGACCAGGTCCGCAACATGATCGACGACGTCGTCGAGGCGTACGTGCGGGGCGCCACCTCCGAGGGCTACGGCGAGGACTGGGACCTGGAGCAGCTCTGGTCCAGCCTCAAGCAGCTCTACCCGGTCGGGGTCACGATCGAGGAGCTGGAGGAGGAGGCCGGCGGCTCCCGGGCCGGCATCGACGCGGACTTCCTGCTCTCCCGCCTCAAGGAGGACGCGCACGCCGCGTACGACCGGCGCGAGGAGCAACTCGGCACGGAGGGCACCCGCGAGCTGGAGCGGATGGTCCTGCTCCAGGTGATCGACCGCAAGTGGCGCGAGCACCTCTACGAGATGGACTACCTCCAGGAGGGCATCAGCCTGCGGGCGTACGCCCAGCGCGACCCGGTGGTGGAATACCAGCGCGAGGGCTTCGACATGTTCGCCACCATGATGGACGGCATCAAGGAGGAGACGGTCGGCTTCCTCTACAACCTCGAGGTCCAGGTCAACGAGCCGGAGCCCGAGGCCGAGGAGGTCACGCTGCTCGACAAGCCGGTCGAGATCCGGGCCAAGGGCCTGGGCCGGACGCCGCAGCAGCAGGGCCTGCAGTATTCGGCGCCGACCATCGACGGCGAGGCCGGCGCGGGCGCGGTGGCCGTCGAGCGCGCCGAGGAGCAGGCGCCGGCGCTCGGCGTCGGCCGGCCGGCCCCGGCCGCGCCGGCGGCGCCGGGGACGACCGCCCCGGCCGCGCCGCAGCGCCCGGCTTCGGGCCTGCGTGGCCCGGCCGTCGCCGCGAACGCCGGCCGGCGCTCGGCGCCGGGGCAGGCGGAGGCCGGCAACGGTCCGTCCCGCAACGCGCCGTGCCCGTGCGGGTCCGGCCGCAAGTACAAGCGCTGCCACGGCGCGCCCAACGGCGGCGCCTGACCAGCAGGTGAGCGGGGCGTGCGCCCCGCCGGAGCAATCGAGCCGCGGTCCTCGCCGACCGCGGCTCGGTCGCGTTTCAGAGGACCTGGAGGGCGGTGCAGAGCCAGGTGCCGCGGCGGTGCTCCAGGCGCAGCGCCATCGCCCAGGCGCGCCCGCCCGCGCCGGCGAGCACCGCCGCGGCCTCCACGGCTGCGGCGCGTGGCTCGCAGACCCGCAGCCGACGCAGCCGGGTGACGGGCCGGGTGGACCGGCGCCGCACCGGGCCGGACCGGGCGGTGGCGCGGGCGAGCTCGGGCAGCAGCGCGGCCGCGCAGGCCGGGTCGAGCAGCGGTCGGAGCTGCCCGGGCGGGCGGTAGCCGTTGAGCACCTCCAGGCAGGTGGTGACGAAGCGGTGGGCGGCTCGGGTGGCCTCGGCGGTCGCGGTCACCAGCGCCCCGGGAGGCAGCGGGGTGGCCGGTCCGCGCCCCGGCCCCGCCGGGGCGGGCGACACCCGCGCCCGGCGGCCGGGTGGCCGGTCGGCCTCGCGGCGCGCCGGCTCGAACAGGTCGAGGGCGAGCTGGGCGTGCGCCGGGGCGGGCCAGTGGGCGGCGTCCTCGTCGGCGAACGGCGGCTCGAACGAGGGCGCGGGGCGCAGTCGGACGGGAGGCCGCGTCGGCCCGGGGCGGCGCGAGTCGGTCATCCTGACCCTCCCATGATCTTGCGTTTACCTACGTTTGCCTTCGAACGCCTCCCATTCTTGGGCAAGGCAGAGCCGGCGGTCAATGCCTGTGGGGATCGGCGCGATTACTCCGGGTCGCGCTCCGCCAGCGGGTTGCTCCGCACCCACTCGGCCGTCTCGGCGTACTTGCGCTCGATGTACTCCTCGAGCCGGGCGCGCTCGACGCGCCACTGGCCCCGTCCGCCGATCTTGATCGCAGGCAGTTCGCCGCTGCGCACCATGTGGTAGACCTGCGAGTCCGACACGTTCAGCTCGGTGGCCACGTCGGAGAGCAGCAGGAACCTCGGTTCCACGGAAACTCCCGGGGTCGGCGTCGTTTGGCTCAGTTTGCCACCGACAGCCGACAGGGCCCAGCCGGCGGACGGGTGCCCGCACCGACGCGTCCGGGGGACACACCGGCCGGGAGCTTCCGCCGGGCAGGTGCGAGGTGTATGACGGTCACGGCGTACGGCATGATCGGCGCCGGACCGGCGGAGGCCGGCGGAGGACCTGAGCGGGGGAGACGACCGGTGACCGAGGAGCTTGTCCGGGTGTACGTGCCGGCGACCGTCCCGATGCTGACCCTCCTGCGCGGGCCCGGCCTGCCCGTGGCCGCCGCGCACGCGGTGACCCCCACCCTGCGGGAGTGGTACGCCGAGGGCGACGAGGAGGAGCTGGAGTACGTCGCGTTCACCCGCGCCGCCCAGGACGCGCTCCAGCTGCTCCGGGCCGACGCCGCCGCGCCCCGCCGTCGCGTGGTCGTCTCGGTGGACCTGCCCGCCTCGGCGGTCGGCCGGGGCGACGGGGAGCTCGGCTCCAGCGCGGTCGACCTGAGCGCGCCCGTGCCCGTCGCCGCCGTGGCCGCGATCCACGTGGACGGCGCCGACGCGGCCGAGGACGTCGCCGCGGCGGCGGAGGTGGTCACCGAGGCCCTCGCGGGCGACCCGGACGCGCAGTTCACGGTCGACGGGGCCGAGGACCACGAGCTGGAGTGGTACGACGTCTCCGAGCTGGACCTGCTGCTCCGCGCCACCTCCTGAGCCGGCCCGTCGCCGACCGGCGGCGACGCCCGGCCCGCAGGACACCCTGGACGACGTCTTCCCGCCGTCAGCGGGCGGGGGCGGCCTCGTCCGGCTCGTCGTCGGACCGGGCCGGGCCCAGGGTGCGGCCGAAGGCGATCATCGCGGTCAGCGCGCCGACGAAGAGCACCCAGATGGCGTTGTCGATCCGCGACGTGCCCAGCGAGGTCTGCGCCACCGCGTCCGCCTCGCTCAGCGCGCCGGCCAGGTCGAGCAGGGAGCGGCCGCCGACCCGGATGACCACCTCGGCGAGGAGCAGGAGCAGGCCCGGGCCGGCCCCGGCCAGCAGGTACGCGGGCCAGCGCGGCGCGGGCGTCGCCGCGTCCCGCCGGGCGGCCCGACGCCGGGCCCAGGTCAGGTAGCCGAAGGCGAGCAGCCCCGCCACCAGGCCGGCGAGCAGCGACTCGGTGCGCGACACCCACTTGGCGGCGGTGAGCAGCGACTCCTGGGTGTCGCCGGCCCCGAAGAGGTCGAAGAGGGGGTCGCGGGCCCGGCTGAAGGCCACCACGAAGATCAGCGTGCCGAGGGCGGCGGCGACCACGGCCCCGACGACGGGCGCCGTGCGGGCGCCGGCGATGGCCCCGCCGATGGTCGCCGCGGCGGCGGTGGTGCCGGCGATCACGTTGGTGGTCGCGTTGTCGGCGTACGTCAGGTTGATCGCGAACGCGGCGGCGAGCGCGACCAGCAGGCCGGTGCCGATCGCGGCCACGAAGCGCAGGGTGACCCGGTCGCTGCCCCGGCGCGCGAGCAGGTCGACGCCGAAGAGGGCGAAGGCGGCGCCGGCGACCAGCGCGGCCGAGATGACCCCCGGCAGCGCGAACGCGGAGAGGCTGATCGCGGTGACCCCGGCGGCCGCCGAGTCGATCGCCTCGCGGGTCGACCAGAGCATCGCGGCCAGCCAGCCGAGGGCCAGCAGCGCGAGCGCCGGTGCGCCGGGCGCGAGCGACGGAGCGGTCCCGTCCTCCCCGGCGGCCGGCCGGTCCGACCCGACGGCGTCGGCCGGGCCCGGCTGCCGCTCCGGCTCGACGACGGTCGCGTCGGCCGCCGGAACCGGCTGGTCGGACTCCGCGGCGGCGGAGCTGCCGGGCTGCTTGGTCATCCTCTTCCCTCCGACGGACGCCCGGCCCACGGCGGGGCCGGCAGTTCACCGGCCACCCAGCGTACGCGCCCGTCGGGCCCGCACTCCCGCGCACGGCCGCGCCCCGTCCGCACTCCCGGCGCCGGCTCCGCGCGCCGCGACGGCTCCGCACGGCGGCGCGTCGGCCGGGGCGCGCGAAGCTCCTGCTCGGCCCGTGGGGCTCCTCCGCCGGTCGGCGGTGGTGGGGGGTGGGGT
>NZ_JBPQTP010000103.1:0-23303 GCF_051386395.1 Micromonospora sp. URMC 106 | reverse complement strand
GCCCGTCACGGCCGCCGCGCCCGCCCCACCGGCGGCGCCCGCGGCCTCCGCACCGCCGTTCCCGGCCCCGCCGTTCTCGGCACCGCCGGCCTCTTCCCCACCGTTCTCGGCACCGCCGGCCTCATCCCCGCCGTTCTCGGCACCCCCGGTCTCCGCACCGCCGGTCGCCGGGCCGCCCGTGCCCGCTCCCGCGCTGCCCACGTGGCCGCCACCGAGCAGCCCGGGTGACCGCCGGCCCGGTGGCGCCGAGCCGGCCGCGGCCCCCCGGGAGGCGCGCCGGTTGGCCGGCCGCCCGGCCGACGCGGCTCCGGTCGGGCACCCGACGACCCAGGGCGGACGGTCGGACGGCACCTCCGCCGGGCGCTACGACGGCGGGCCCGACCTGGGCACGATCTACGGCGGCGGCACGGACGGCCCGGGTTTCGCCACGGTCTCGTTCCCGACCAACAACCCGCTGGAGAACTCGGGCTCGCTGACCGGGCACATCCTGGCCCAGGGCTGGGCGGAGACCCCCACCGAGGAGCGGTCCAGCACCACCAAGGTGGTGATCGTCCTGGCCGCCTCGCTGGGCCTGCTCGTGGCGATCAGCGTGCTGGTCGTCCTGCTGGCCACCGACACCATCGGCGGGCTGGTGGGCGGCGTCCTGACCGAGTGAGCCGTCCGGCGCCGACCATGGTGAGCCCGCCCACTACCGATCCGTGGTGCGGTGGCGGGTTCGCCGAACCGCCGTACACTGGTGGAGATCACTGACCCGGCGCGCCGTGCGCGCCCATGGGCGATCTTGCGGGCGATTCGGCGGCGTTCAGCTGCGGCAGGCCATCGCGAAGATGCGCCCCGCTCGAAAGGCATTTCTTGACCACGTTTGCTGAACCCAGCACGTTTCCGTCCGCCCTCCACACCACCGACGCGCAGACCGTCGAGCCGGCCGCCGCCGCAGCGGTGACGGCCGAGGCCACCGACTTCGCCGCGCTGGGGCTGCCCCAGCCGCTGGTCCGCACGCTCGCCCGGCAGGGCATCACCACCCCGTTCGAGATCCAGCGCGCCACCATGCCGGACGCGCTCGCCGGCCGGGACGTCCTCGGTCGGGGCCAGACCGGCTCCGGCAAGACCCTGGCCTTCGGCCTGCCGCTGCTGGCCCGGGTGGCCGACGGCGGGCGGGCCCGGCCGCTGCGCCCGCGGGCCCTGGTCCTGGTACCGACCCGCGAGCTCGCCATGCAGGTCAACGACGCGCTGCTGCCGCTCGGCAAGGCCGTCGGCGTGTTCCTGAAGACCGCCGTCGGCGGCGTGCCGTACGACCGGCAGATCGACGCCCTGCGGCGCGGCGTGGAGATCGTCGTGGCCACGCCGGGGCGGCTGGGCGACCTGATCGCCCGGGGCGTCTGCCACCTGGACGACGTCGAGGTCACCGTCCTCGACGAGGCCGACCAGATGGCGGACATGGGCTTCCTGCCCGAGGTCACCGAGCTGCTGGCGAAGACGCCGGCGGGCACCCAGCGGCTGCTCTTCTCGGCCACCCTGGACGGTGACGTCGACGCGCTGGTCAAGCGGTTCATGACCGACCCGGTGACCCACTCGACCGCACCGTCCACCGCCTCGGTGTCCACCATGGACCACCACATGCTGCTGATCCCGCCGCACGACAAGTTCCCGGTGGCGGCGTCCATCGCGGCCCGGGACGGGCGGACCATGGTCTTCGCCCGCACCCAGCTCGGCGTGGACCGGCTGGTCGAGCAGCTCGCCGCGGTCGGCGTACGCGCGGGTGGGCTGCACGGCGGCAAGACCCAGCGGATGCGCACCCGCACCCTGGCCGAGTTCCGCGAGGGCCGGATGAACGTCCTGGTCGCCACGGACGTGGCGGCCCGGGGCATCCACGTGGACGGCGTCTCGCTGGTGCTGCACGTCGACCCGCCGAAGGACCCGAAGGACTACCTGCACCGCGCGGGGCGTACCGCCCGGGCCGGGGAGTCGGGCGCGGTCGCCACGCTGGTCCTGCCCAAGCAGCGCCGGACGACCCTCGCCATGCTGGAGAAGGCCGGCGTGACGCCGGCGGAGACCCGGGTGCGGGCCGGCGACCCGGCGCTCGCCGAGCTGACGGGCGCCCGCGAGCCGAGCGGCGTCCCGGTTCGCAACGAGCCCGAGGAGCCGCGCCGGCACGGCGACCGGCCGGGCGGCCCGCGCCGCTTCGGTGACCGCGACGCCCGGGGCGAGCGCCGCTACGGCGACCGGCCCCAGGGCGACCGGCGCTACGGCGACCGGCCCCAGGGCGAGCGCCGTTACGGCGACCGGCCCACCGAGGGACGTGGCTACGGCGAGCGCGGCTTCGCGGACCGGGGCGAGCGGCGCCACGGCGACCGTCCCTACGGCGAGCGGCCGCACGGCGAGCGGAGCTACGGCGACCGGCCGCACGGCGAGCGGAGCTACGGCGACCGCCCCCAGGGGGAGCGCCGTTACGGCGACCGGCCCACCGAGGGACGCGGCTACGGCGACCGGCCCCAGGGCGAGCGGCGCTACGGCGACCGTGCCACCGACGGCCGCGGCTACGGCGACCGTCCCCAGGGGGAGCGGCGCTACGGCGACCGGCCCACCGAGGGACGCGGCTACGGCGAGCGCGGCGAGCGGCGCTTCGGCGACCGGGGCGGCTTCCGGCCGGAAGGTCGGGGTCGCGACGACCGGGTCCGCGACGAGCGGCGGGGCTTCGGCGGGCGGCCGCCGGCCCGTACCCACTGATCACGAACGTCGACCGGAACGCCGTCGCGGAGCGCATGCTCCCCGGCGGCGTTTCCGCATCCGCTGCCGGTGCCGGTCCGGTCGCGTAACGTCCGGCTCATGCCGACCATGCCGAAGTCGCTCTTCTGGACCCGGACGGACACCGCCGGCTCCGAGCACGCGCTGCTCGACGACGGCCGAGGGCTGGCGGCCCGGGGCACGCTCACGGCCGTCGACCCGGTCCCCTACACCTGCCGTTACCGGCTCGCCACCGACCCGGAGTGGGTCACCGCCCGGGTGGAGGTCGAGGTGGAGGGCTCCGGGTGGCTGCGGAGCGTACGCCTGGAACGGGCCGGCGACCGGTGGCGGGTGACCACCGGCGAGCAGGGTGACCTCGACGAGGCGCTGCGGGCCGCCGGCCACCCGCCCGCCGGGTTGCCCGGCACCGACGACCCGGACCGGCTGGCCGAGGCGCTGGACGTCGACCTCGGCGGTTCGCCGCTGTTCAACGCCCTGCCGGTGCACCGGCTCGGGTTGCCCCGCGCGACGGCCGACATGCCGCACCGGATCGCCGTGGCCTGGGTGTTGGTGCCCAGCCTGCTGGTGGTGCCCGCCGAGCAGGTCTACACGCCGCTGGGCCCCGGCCGGGTCCGCTTCACCAGCGACACGTTCAGCGCCGACATCGACCTCGACGCCGACGGCTACGTGGTGCGCTACCCGGGGCTCGCCGAACGCGTCGACCCGCGCTGACCGACCCGCCGGCGGGTCAGGCCGGCCAGGCGCCGTCGGTGAGGAAGCGCTCGATCGTCGCGAGGTGCGGCCCCAGGTCGAGCCCCTGGGCGGCCACCCAGTCGTCGGCGTAGTAGGTGTCCGCGTAGCGGTCGCCGGCGTCGCAGATCAGGGTGACCACCGAGCCGACGCGGCCCTCGGCGAGCATCCCCGCGATCAGCCCGAAGGCGCCCCACAGGTTGGTGCCGGTCGAGCCGCCCACCCGGCGGCCGAGCACGGCCGAGCCGGCCCGCATGGCGGCCAGCGAGGCGGCGTCGGGCACCTGGACCATCCGGTCCACCACCGACGGCAGGAACGACGCCTCCACCGTCGGCCGGCCGATCCCCTCGATCCGGGAGCCGCGCCCGGTGCGGACCGACCAGTCGGCGGCCTGCCAGGCGGGATAGAACGCGGAGTTCTCCGGGTCGACCACGCAGAGCTTGGTGGGCAGCCGCCGGTAGCGGGCGTACCGGCCGATGGTGGCGCTGGTACCGCCGGTGCCGGCGCCCACCACGATCCAGGTCGGCACGGGGTGCCGCTCCAGGGCGAGCTGCGCGTAGATCGACTCGGCGATGTTGTTGTTGCCCCGCCAGTCGGTGGCCCGCTCGGCGAAGGTGAACTGGTCCATGAAGTGCCCGCCGGAGTCCTCCGCCAGCCAGCGGGCCTCGACGACCACCTTGGCCGGGTCGTCGACGAGGTGGCAGCGCCCGCCCTGGAACTCGATCTGGGCGATCTTCTCCGGCGAGGTGGAGGCCGGCATCACCGCGATGAACGGCAGCCCCAGCATCCGCGCGAAGTACGCCTCCGACACCGCCGTCGAGCCGGAGGACGCCTCCACGATCGTGGTGCCCGGACCGATCCACCCGTTGCACAGCCCGTAGAGGAAGAGCGAGCGGGCGAGCCGGTGCTTGAGCGAGCCGGTGGGGTGCACCGACTCGTCCTTCAGGTAGAGGTCGATCCCCCAGGCCCGGGGCAGCGGGAACGGCAACAGGTGGGTGTCGGCGGACCGGTTGGCGTCCGCCTCGACGGTGGCGATCGCCTCGGTCACCCAGCGCCGGCTGGCCTCGTCGCACCGGTCGAGATGAGTCACGCCCGAAACCTAGCAAGCCCGCTCAGCGCGGCTCGCCTCCGGCCCGGCGGCGCTGGCGGCGCTGGCCCGACCGGCCGGCCGCGAGGATCAGCGGGGCGAGCCGCACCGCCGCGCCGGGCAGGGCGTCGAGGAGCCGGACCTGCGCGCCCCGCCAGCGCGGGACGCTGACCACCGGGCGGGGCCGGCGGGCCAGTCGCGCGGCCCGGCGGGCCACCCGCTCGGGGCTCAGCAGCGTTCCGGTGAAGGAGGCCGCGGCGCCCGGGTCGTCGAGCCGGTCGTGCAGCATCGGCGTCCAGATCCCGTCCGGGCAGAGACACGAGACGTGTACGCCCCGGTGCCCGGCCAGCCGCAGGTCGGCGAGGGTGCCGATGCTGAAGGCGATCAGCGCGTGCTTGCTGGCCGCGTAGACGGTCTCGCCGGGGGCGGCCACCAGGCCGGCCAGCGACACGACGTTGACCACGTGCCCGTTCCCCTGGCCCCGCATGACGGCCAGCGCGGCGAGGGTGCCGTTCATCGCGCCGAGGGCGTTCACCTCGACCAGGCGGCGGCGGGTGGCCGCGTCGTGCTCCCAGGAGGGGCCGGTGACCAGGATGCCGGCGTTGTTCACCCAGAGGCCGAGCCCGCCCCGGCCGGCCGCCTCGGCGGCGACGGCGGCGCAGGCGGCCTCGTCGCGTACGTCCAGCGGGCGGGACCAGCCGCCGAGCGACGCGGCGGCCCCCGCCACCGCCCCGGCGTCGAGGTCGGTGAGGAGCACCGGCCAGCCGTCGGCGTGCAGCGCAGCGGCGATGGCCCGGCCGAGACCGCCGGCGGCGCCCGTGACCACGGCCGCCCCGGGAGCGGGCTTCGTCATCGGCGCACGCTATCGCCGCCCGGCGGCCGGGCGCCAGACCGAGCACGCCCGCCGCCCGGCGGCCCGGCGCCAGACCGCGCACGCCCGCCGTCCGGGCGCCACCTGCGAGCGCCGCCGGGCGGCGGTCAGGCGCCGGGCGACACCGGGGGCTGCGGGCGGTTCTCCCACTTGGTGGAGAGCGCGATGCCGGTGCGGGTGGAGGCGACGCCGGGGGTGCGGTTCAGCCGCACGATCAGGCGCTCCAGCTCGGCGATGGTGCCGACCCTGGCCTTGAGCAGGAACGACTCGACGCCGGCCATGAAGTAGCAGGACTCGATCTCGGGCATCTGCCGGAACGCCTCGAGCACGTCGTCGGTGTCGCCGCCGGAGTCCTGCACGATCCCGATGAGCGCGGTGACGGCGAAGCCGATGGCCTCGGGCTCCACCTCCGCCCGGTACGCCCGGATCACCCCGCTGGCCTCCAGCTTGCCGACCCGCTCGTGCACGGCCGGGGCGGAGAGGCCGACCTGCCGGGCCAACTCGGCGTAGGACAGGCGGGCGTTGCCGCGCAGCAGTTCGACGAGGCTCAGGTCGATGGCGTCCACGGACTGTAGACACTAGCTGCCCGGGCGTAACGTCGGCCATTCGGGACGCGTTGAACATGACAGGGTGTAGTTGTCCACAGACTCGCAGTCAAGGGAGCCGTCCGCAGGTAATATTTCCTAACTTCCCACTCAGTGCGTTTTTCGCGTTTGGCGGACAGGCCAGGTCGCTGGTGCTGTAATTGCCATACGTCCCTCATGACGGCTCTGGGCTCGCACCGGCCGGGGGCAGTGTGTTCAGCCGGGGGCTTCGTCGACGCGAGGAGGGGGCTGTGGACACTGGAGATCGCCTGCTGACACCGGGTGAAGTTGCCGCGTTGTTTCGGGTCGACCCGAAGACTGTGACGCGATGGGCGGCGGCGGGCCGGATAGGCAGCATCCGGACTCCAGGCGGGCATCGCCGGTTTCGGGAATCCGAGGTGCGGGCCCTGCTTGAGGGTGAGGGCATGTTGGACGAGGCGGAGGATGTCGGCAAGCCGCGGAACGCGGGCCCGGCCGCCTCGACGGGCCCGGGCCCGGCCAACGCCGGCATGTACTGATCGGTGCGGATCGCGCGGACCGGACACCTGCTCCGGTCCGCGGCCCTGTGAACCGGCCGGGGTCAGCCCCGCGCCGCGCCCAACTCGCCCGACCAGCGACGGAACAGGTCGTGCGGCACGCCGAGAGCGTCCAGCACCTTGCCGGCCACGAAGTCGACGAGCTGCTGGGCGGAGGCCGCCGCCCCCGCGCCGTAGAAGCCGGGGCTGGCCGGCAGCACCACCGCCCCGGCGTCGTGCAGGGCGAGCAGGTGCTCCAGGTGACTGCGGGTCACCGGCGTCTCCCGGGGCACCACCACCACCGGCCGACGCTCCTTGAGGTTCACCTCGGCGGCGCGCTGGAGCAGGTCCTTGGAGAGCCCGATCGCGATGCCGGCGCAGGCCGCCGTGCTCGCCGGCACCACCGCCATCCCGCGTACCCGGTAGGAGCCGCTGCTCGGGCCGGCCGCCAGGTCACCGGCGGGCCAGTGCCGCACGTCGGCCCCCGCGAGGTCCCGGCCCAGCCAGGCGGCGAGGTCCTGCTCCCAGTGCCCGTCCCGGAACGGGCGGCCCGTCTCGTCCAGGACGGTCAGCCGCGCGGCCCGCGAGACGATCAGGTCGACCGGCTCGCCGGCGTCGAGCAGCGCCCGCACGACGGCCGCCGCGTACGGCGTCCCGGACGCCCCGGAGACCCCGACCACCCATGGTTCCCGCATGCCCTCCAGCCTGCCTGGTCGCCCCACCGCACCGGCGGGCACCCCCGGGGCCGAGACCCGGCCCCGGGGGTGCCCGCTATGCCCAACTTCGGGGTGGTTGTCCCCGACGAGCGCGATGTCGGCCGGGATCGCGGGTATCCCGGCCACCTGGCATGCTGCCGAGGGCGATTCGCACGGGCGCAGATCGCACGCGGGAGGAACGGTGATGACCGGCGAGATCCTCTGGTCGCTACGGTCCGAGTGCCCCATCGCGCCCCGGCTCTCGCCGCACGCCGACCGCGTGCAGCGGTGGCTGACCGACGACCTGCTGCCGGGCCTCGGCCTCCCGGCGGGCGACGCGGCCCCGCAGCGGCTCGCCGGCGCCGGCGTCGCCCGGTACGCCGGTCGGCTCTACCCGGACGCCGCGGAGGCCGACCTGCGCGTGCTGGCCGCGCTGTTCACGTGGTTCTTCCTGGTCGACGACGCGTGCGACGGCCCGGGCCGGCTCGACAGCGACCAGATCCGCGCGCTGCGCGCCGGCACGCTGACGCTGCTGCACGACGGCCCGCGGCTCCGGCACGCCGCCCTCACCGGGCCGCTGCGGCGGCTGCTGGTACGCGCGTGGCGGGAGCCGCGGCGGCGGATGCCGGCCCGCTGGCGGCAGCGCTTCGCCGAGGCCGTCGCCGACCACCTCGACGGCGCGTGGCGGGAGGCGGTCAACAAGTCCGTCGGGCACCGCCCCGGCGTCGCCGAGTACGTCGAGCTGCGACGCGCCACGTCCGCCGCGTACGTGTCCTATCCACTGGTGGAGTTCGTCACCGGCCGTCCGCTGCCGGACGCGGTGCACCACCACCCGCTGCTGCGGCGGATCGCCGACACCGGCAACGACCTGCTCTCCTGGTACAACGACCTGGCCTCGCTGGAGCGCGACCGGGCCACCTCCGGCGGGCACAACCTGGTGCTGGCGACGGCCGCCGAGCACGGGGTGCCGGTGGAGACCGCGATCGCGCTGACGGCCGAGCGCTGGCGGGCGTCGATGCGCCGCTTCGTCGAGCTGCGCGCGGCGGTGCCGTCGTTCGGTCCCGCGCTCGACGAGGCGGTCACCGACCACCTCGACGGGGTGGCGAACGCCGTCCGGGGCACCATCGAGTGGACGCTGGAGAGCGCCCGCTACCCCGGCGCCCGACCCGAGCCCGCCGCCCTCGGCTGAGCCCGACCCGAGCCCGCGCCGCCGGTGCCGCCGTGGGGCGGGCTTCCCCGTGCCCGGGGCGCCGTGGCCCCGGACAGCGGCGACCGACCCGGTCAGGGGCGCAGGTCGAGGCGGATCACCAGGTCGAGCAGGGCGAAGACGAACAGCGCGATGCCGACGAAGCCGTTGGCCGTGAAGAAGGCCCGGTTGACCTTGCTCAGGTCGGTCGGGGTGACGACCACGTGCTGGTAGCCGAAGGCGAGCGCGGTCAGCGCCAGCCCGATCCACCAGGGCCAGCCGAAGCCGACGAGCGCGCCGAACCAGATGAACAGCGCGAACGTCACCACGTGCGCGACGGTCGAGGCGTGCAGCGCGAACCGCAGCCCGTACCGGGCGGGCACGCTGTGCACGCCGATCTTCCGGTCGACGTCGGCGTCCTGGCAGGCGTAGATGAGGTCGAAGCCGCCGATCCAGAGCCCGACGGCCGCGCCGAGCAGCCAGGCCGGCCACGAGCCGTCGAGGGTGCCGGTGACCCCCAGCCACGCGCCGACCGGGCCGACCGCCTGGGCGACCGCCAGGATGGCGTGCGGCCAGTTGGTGAACCGCTTGCCGTACGGGTAGACGACCAGCGGCACCACGGCGAGCGGCGCGAGCAGCAGGCAGAGCGGGTTGAGCAGGGCGGCGGCGGCGAGGAAGACCACGACCGCGACCGCCGCGCCGGTCCAGGCCGTCCGCACGCTGACCGCCCCGGTGACCAGCTCACGGGAGGCGGTACGCGGGTTCCGCGCGTCGATCCGCCGGTCCAGGATCCGGTTGGCGGCCATCGCGAACGTCCGCGCGCCGACCATCGCCACGGTGATCAGCAGCAGGTCGAGCCACCGCACCCGTCCCCCGTTGACCTCCATCGCGGTCAGCGCCGACAGGTACGCGAACGGCAGCGCGAACACGGAGTGCTCGATCGCGACGAGGTCGAGGAACGCCCGGACCCTGCCCCGCGATCTCGCACCGGTCGCCGGCGCAGAGCCGGCGGGACCGGGCGAATCAGGGGCGGAGACGGCAAGATCGCGCGGATCGGAGGCGGCGGCCATCAGATGCCGTACTCCTTCCAGCGCTTGTCGACCAGGGAGACGACCTCGGGAGCCATGCGCATCGCCTCGGGCCAGTCCCGGGTGTAGCCCTCCTCGGGCAGCTTGCGGGTCGCGTCGACGCCCGCCTTGCCGCCCCAGAACTGCTGGTAGGACGCGTGGTCCAGGTGGTCCACCGGGCCCTCGGTGAGCAGCAGGTCGCGGGCGTAGTCGACGTTGCCGAACGCGCGGAAGGCGACCTCGTTGTAGTCGTGCACGTCGCAGTCCTCGTCGACGATCACGATCAGCTTGGTCAGCGACATCATGTGCGCGCCCCAGATCGCGTTCATCACCTTCTGCGCGTGCTTCGGGTAGCGCTTGCGGATCGACACGATCGCGCAGTTGTGGAAGACCCCGGCGGCGGGCAGGTCGTAGTCGACGATGTCCGGGATCAGGAAGCGCAGCAGCGGCGCGAAGATCCGCTCGGTGGCCTTGCCGAGACCGTGGTCCTCCTGCGGCGGCTGCGACGTGACGATCGAGTGGTAGACCGGGGCGCGCTGCATGGTCATGCACTCGATGTGCATCACCGGGAACGGCTCCACCGGCGTGTAGAAGCCGGTGTGGTCGCCGAACGGGCCCTCCGGGAGCCGCTCGCCCGGCTCGATGTAGCCCTCCAGGACGATCTGCGCGTGCGCCGGCACCTGCAGCGGGACCGTCAGGCAGTCCACCATCTCGACCCGCTCGCCGCGCAGGTAGCCGGCGAACAGGTATTCGTCGATGTCCGCGGGAAGTGGCGCGCTGGCCGCGTAGGCGACCGCGGGGTCGGCGCCGATGGCGATCGCCACCGGGAGCCGCTGCCCCAGCCGCTCGGCGACCGCGTGGTGCGCCGTGGAGTTCTTGTGGATCTGCCAGTGCATGCCGATGGTGTTCCGCGAGTGCTGCTGCAACCGGTACAGCCCCAGGTTCCGCTTGCCGGTCTCGGGGTGCTTGGTGTGCGTCAGCCCGAAGTTGTGGAAGATCCCGCCGTCCCCCGGCCAGACCTGCAACCCCGGCAGCCGGTTCAGGTCGACGTCGTCGCCGCGGTAGACCACCTGCTGGCAGGGGGCCGTCCTGACCTTCTTCGGCGGCATCGACTTGAGCTGCATGACCTTGCCGAGGCCGTCCATCATCCCGGAGAGGCCCATCGGCAACTCCGGCTTGAGCATGTTGCCGATCCGCTCGCCGATCTCGTCGAGGTGCTCCACCCCGAGCGCCATCGCCATCCGCTTCTCGGTGGCGAAGAGGTTGATCGCCACGGGCATCTCGCCCCTGGTCGGCCGCTCGAAGAGCAGCGCCGGGCCGCCCGCGCGGACCGTCCGGGTGACGATCTCGCTGATCTCCAGGGTGGGGTCGACGGGGACACTCACCCGCCGCAGCTCACCCGCGCGCTCCAGCGTCGCGAGGAAGTCCTTGAGATCGGTGTACGGGAAGCCACGAGCCGCCATGCCTGCCAGTCTCCCGCACCGGTGGCCCGACCGCCCCAGCCGGGTCGGGTGATGTCGGCGGCGGTGTGCGTTGCGCCACACGGACGCCCGGCGGGGCGAGTGTTGTCGGTGTCCGGCGGCAGCATGCGTGGGCCGTCGTAGACAGTGAATGGGGAGCCGGGATGCCGCGCCGCACGTCCGTAGCGTTGAACGTCGTCGAGCGGGGTGCGGGCACCCCGGTGCTGGCGCTGCACGGCTGGACCCCCGACCACCGGCTGATGCTCGGCTGCCTGGAGCCGGTGTTCGCCGGCCGCCCCGGCTACCGGCGGCTCTACCCGGACCTGCCCGGCATGGGCGCCTCGCCGGCACCGCCGGAGATCGCCGGCTCCGACGACGTGCTCGACACCGTCCAGGACCTGGTGGACGACCTGCTCGGCGACGCGCCGTTCCTGCTCGTCGGCGAGTCCTACGGCGGCTATCTCGCCCGTGCCCTCGCCCGCGCCCGCCCCGCGCAGGTGCTCGGCCTGGCGCTGGTCTGCCCGATCGGCACCGTCGTGGAGAACGCGGAGCGCAACCTCCCGCAGCGGCAGGTGCTGCGACCCGACCCCGACCTGCTCGCCTCGACCGACGCCCGGACGGCCGCCGAGTTCGCCGACATGGCCGTCGTCCAGACCCCGGAGACGTTGCGCCGGTTCCGCGACGAGATCCTGGCCGGCCTGGACCTCGCCGACACCGCGGCGATGGCGCGCATCCGGCGGCGGTGGACGCTCCGCGAGGACCCGGAGGGCGGCGCCCCGTTCGCCCGGCCGACCCTGATCCTCACCGGGCGGCAGGACCACGCGACGGGCTACCTCGACCAGTTCGCGCTGCTGCCGCACTATCCCCGGGCGACGTTCGCGGTGCTCGACGTCGCCGGCCACAACCTCCAGATCGAGCAGCCCGGCCTGTTCGATGCGCTGGTGGGCGAGTGGCTCGACCGGGTCGCCGCGGAGCGCTGACCGCCGCCGTCAGCCGGCCGGCTCCCAGGCGTACGCGGCCACGGGCGGGTCGAGCGGCGCGCCGGTGAGCCGGTTGGCGAAGGTGGAGATGGTGTACGTCCCGACGCCGAGCACCACGTCCAGGGCGTGCCGGGGCTGGTAGCCGGCCGCCAGGAAGGCGCGCGTCCCCGCCTCTGGCACGGCGCCCCGGTTGTCGAGCACGGCGAGGGTGAAGCGCCGCAGCGCCTCCAGCCGGTCGTCGGGCAGCGGCGTGCCGGCGCGGAGCGCCTCGATCAGCTCGGGCGCGGCGCCGTGCCGGGTCAGCGTGGCGGTGTGCATGGCCACGCAGAGGTGGCACTCGTTGCGGGTGGCGACGGTCAGCACGACGACCTCCCGCTCGACCGGGTCGAGGGCGCAGCCCTCGAAGATGCCGTTGACGGTGAGGAACCCCTTGAGCAGTTCCGGGGACTCGGCCATCAGGCCGACCGCGGCGGGCAGGTGGCCGAGCTTGCGGCGTACCCCCTCGATGGTCGGGCGTGCGGCGGCGGGGGCGGTGTCGACGGTGTGGGCGGTGAACGGGGACGGGGACGGGGACACAGGGCCTGCTCTCGGGGTCGGGCGACCGGCGCGGCCGGAACGGCGGCACGCCGCGCGTGACGTAGGATCGTCAACGTGGTTGTCCAAATAGTAAACGTGGTTGTCGAACATGGCAACGGCTGAGCCCGCGCGCCCCGGCTTCCTGCTGCCCCTGCTGCTGCTCGCCGGCTTCCGTACGCTCATCGACGACCTGCACGCGGAGCTGGCCCGGCAGGGGCACCCGGAGCTGCGGCCGCTGCACGGCTTCGTGCTCCAGGCCGTCGGCCACGAGGGCACGACCGCCACGGAGCTGGGCCAGCGACTCGGCATCTCCAAGCAGGCGGCCGGCAAGACGGTCGACCGGCTGGTCGCGCTCGGCTACCTGGAACGCGCCGACGACCCGCGCGACGCCCGGCGCAAGCTGGTCCGGACGACCCCGCGCGGGCTGGACGGCCTGCGCCGCTCGGCGGTCGTCTTCGACGAGCTGCGGCAGCGGTGGGCGGCGACCCTCGGCCCGGAACGGGTGGCCGCGATGGAGGACGACCTGCGGACGGTCGCCCCGGCCAACCTGTTCCGCCTCGACGTGCCCGGCTGGTTCGGCGGCTGACCCGGGCGGGCGCCGGCGAGACGTGTCACCGCGCCGACCCGGCACCCTCCGGCCCCGTGCGCGGCGTCGGGGATCCGTGGAACGGTTCCCGGAGGCGTCGTCCTACCGGGCGCGGCGGGGAATCAGTCGAGGCCGCCGTAGGAGTGCAGGCCCTCGAAGAAGATGTTCACCCCGAACAGGTTCATCAGCATGGTGAGGAAGCCGGCGACGGCGAGCCAGGCGGCCACGTTCCGCTTCACGCTCGGGGTGGCCCGCGCGTGCAGGTAGCCGGCGTAGATCACCCAGGAGATGAACGACCAGGTCTCCTTCGGGTCCCAGCCCCACGGCCGGCCCCAGGCCGCCTCGGCCCAGATCGCCCCGGCGATCACCGCGAAGGTGAAGACCGGGAACGCGAAGGCGTGCAGCACGAACGTCAGCCGCTCCAGGCCGGCCGCCGTCGGCATCCGCTTCGCCAGCGTGTACGGGAAGCTCCGCCTGCCCTGCTCGTAGCCGGACCGCATCAGGAACGCCACCGCCGGCACCGCGCCGAGCAGGAAGATGCCGGAGGCGAAGACGATGGTCGAGACGTGGATGACGAACCAGTACGAGTTCAGCGCCGGCACCAGCGGCACGATCGGCACGTAGAGCACCAGCTCGGCGGTCGCCAGCAGCAGCACCATCACCAGCGACAGGAAGAGTCCCAGGCGGCGCAGCATCGGCCGCTTCCAGAGCACCACCAGCCAGGCGGCGGCGCCGATCCACGACACCGTGAGCACGAACTCGTACATGTTGCCCCAGGGCATCCGGTCGGCGGCGATGCCGCGCGCGACCAGCGCCCCGAGGTGCAGCAGCGCCGCCAGCGCGGTGGCGGCGACGGCGCCCAGGCCGGCCAACCGGGCGCGCCGGGCGGTGCGCTCGGCCGCCGCCGCGTCGGCCCCGTTGGGGGCCTCGGGCAGGCTGCCCCCGGCCGCGCCGACGCCGGCGCCGACCAACTCGCGGGCGGGTGCCGCGACCCGCGTCCGGGCGTTGCCGAGCGCGTACTCGACGGCGTGGCTGATCATCGCGACCAGGTACGCCAGGATCGCGAACGACACCAGTTGGTCGGAGAGTGCGGACATCACTCGGCTCCTTCTCGCGCTCCGGCCCGCTCGCCGCCGTCGCGATCGACACCGGCCCGCCCGTCCGGCCGCCCGTCACCGCTGACCGCGGCGACGAGCTGCGCGAACTCGTCGGCGAACCCTGGATGGTCGGTGCGCGGCAGGCCACCGGCCTCGACCAAACTACTACCGCCCGTCGGAGATCCACTCGTGGGGTCGGCCGGAAGCACCCGGAAGAAGACCCGCCGGCGCCGGCCGAACAGCGAACCCATCAACCCGACCAGCAGCACGGCCGAGCTGACCAGCAGCAGCGTCGAGCCGGGGTCGTGCCGGACGGAGAGGGTGACGTACGGCCGGGTGTCCAGGAACTCGACGGTGGTGCCGTCGTCCAGCGTCCACGTCTCGCCCTTGCGGAGCAGCTTCGTGCCGACCTCCTTCACCTTGCCGGCGCGCACCTGCCGCTGGTCCAGCTCGTAGATCGAGCCGGGGATGCCCGCGTCCAGCCCCAGGTTGCCCCGGTAGGCGACGAGGTTGAGCGCCGGGTTGCGCTCGGTGGGGTACTCGGAGCGCGCGTACGGCGGCGCCCCGGGCGCGGTCGGCAGGTAGAGGCCCGAGAAGGCCATCTGGAGATCCGGGCTCCGGCCGCCGGTGGCCGGGTCGACGTTGGCGTCCGGGAAGGCGGCCAGGCCCTCGCTGGTCAGCCCGACGTCGCCGGTCGTCAGGAACGGCACGGTGCTGGTCTGGCTGCGGCCGAAGCGGTCGGTGTAGCGGATCACCGGTGCGTAGCCGTGGCCGAGCAGGTGGACGTTCGCGTCGTCGAGGCGCAGGGGCGCGTTGACGGAGAAGTCGGCCTGCCGCCGCCCGCCGTCGGCCTCGTCGACGGTCACCGTGGCGTTGAAGAACTCCGGCTGGCCGGACTCCAGGAACCGGGCGTGGAAGTCGTCGAGCCGGACGCAGAAGCCCGGCAGGTCCTCACTGCCCACGCGCGGGCCGAGCTTGGCCTCGGCGTACTGCTGGCGGGTGTTGCAGAACGCGTTCTCCTCGCCGGCGACCAGCAGCCGGTTGCCGCTCCAGCCGTACCACGAGCCGAGCGCGACGCCGACCAGCACGACCACCATCGAGGTGTGGAAGAGCAGGTTGCCGGTCTCCTTCAGGTAGCCCTTCTCGGCGGAGACCTCGTCGCCGCGGACCACCACCCGCCAGCGTCGCCGGCGCAGCGCCTCGGCGATCGCCGCCGCGCCGCCCTCCGGGGCGGGCAGCACCGTGTGCTGCGGCAGCCGGTCCAGCCGCTTCGGGGCGGCCGGCGGCTTCGACCGCAGCGTCCGGACGTGGTCGCGCAGCCGGGGGGTGATGCAGCCGATCAGCGACGTGAACAGCAGCAGGTAGATCGCCGAGAACCAGACCGAGCCGAACGCCTCGAAGGCGCCGATCCGGTCCAGCACCGGGGCCAGGTCGGGGTGCTCGGTGAAGTAGTCCCGCACGTCCTCCGGGTTGACCCCGCGCTGCGGCAGCACCGAGCCGGGGATGGCGGCGACCGCGAGCAGGAACAGCAGCACCAGCGCCGTACGCATGCTGGTGAGCTGCCGCCACGAGTTGCGCAACAGGGCCAGCAGCGGGTTGGGCCGACGCCGGGGCGCCTCGGCCGGCGTCGCCGGCCGCTCGTCCACGACGGTCATCAGATGCTCACCTCACCCACCCCGACGGTGGTCTGCAACCAGATCACGAAGTTCGTCCACCCGCCGGTGACCAGCGCGAGGCCGATCAGGACCAGCAGGGCGCCGCCGACCCGGGTGACCCAGCGGCTGTTGCGCCGGACGGCGCGGAAGACCCCGAGCAGGCGGTGGAAGCCCAGCCCGAAGACGACGAACGGTACCCCCAGCCCCAGGCAGTACGCCACGGCGAGCACCACGGCCCGGTCCGTCTGCCCGCCGACGGCCGCCATGCCGATCACCGCGCCCAGCGTCGGGCCGACGCAGGGCACCCAACTGAGCGCGAAGACCGCGCCGAACACCGGGGCGCCGAGCAGCCCGGCGGCGGGCAGCCGGTGGATCCGGAACTCCCGCTGCAACCCCGGGACCACCCCGACGTAGCCCAGGCCGAGCACGATGATCAGCGCGCCGATGACGATCTCCAGCGTGCGCTCGTACTCGAAGAAGACCCGGCCGACGCCGGCGAAGAGGATCGCGGTGGCGGTGAAGACGACGGTGAAGCCGGCGATGAACAGCAGCGTGCCGGCCAGCACCCGGCCCTTCACCGCGGCGACCGCCGGCGTGGTGCGCTCCCGCACCGCCACCCCGCCGCTGCCGGCAGCCGCCGGATCCGTCGCCGGGGCGCCCCCCGTCGCACGCGGGCTGCGGGTTTCGAGGTCCGTTCCGGCGAGGCCGGTGACGTACGACAGGTAGCCCGGCACCAGCGGGAGGACGCACGGGGAGAGGAAGCTGACCAGGCCGGCGAGCGCGGCCGCGCCGATGGCGAGCAGCAGCGGACCGGACTGGGCGAGTTCCCGGAACGTCTCGCCCATCAGCGGGAACCGTTGGGCTGCTCGGCCGCGATCCGCTCGACGATGGGCTGGAGGCCCTCCTGCTTCACCGCCGCGCGGATCACCGCCGCGATCCGGCCGTCCCGGTCGAGCACGATGGTGGCCGGGATCGTGTTCGGGGGGATGTCCAGGGCGAGCGCCACCCGGCTGGGCGGGTCGAACAGGCTCGGGTAACTGACCCCGAACCGCTCCTCGAAGGCGATCGCCTTGTCCCGGCTGTCCTGGATGTTGACGCCCAGGAAGGTCACCCCGGATGCCTTGGTGGCCTGGTAGGTGTTCTCCAGGTCGTCCGCCTCGGCGCGACACGGGTTGCACCACGAGCCCCAGAAGTTGACCACGACGACCTGGCCGCGGTCCTTCACCACGTCGTGGCTGCCGCCGGTGAGCAGCTCACCGGAGATCTTCGGAGCCGCGGAGCGCTCGTCGGGCGCGCACTCGATGACGCCGTCCGGGCTGGTGCCGCAGGCCTCCTCCCGGCTCGGCGAGGAGCAGCCGGCCAGGGCCACCGTCGCGACGGCGGCGAGCAGACCCGCGGTCCACCTCCGGGCGTTCATCAGGCCCCCTTGGCCGTCCGGGCGGTCGACGACATCGCGATCAGGTGCGCGGCCGGCTCCGAGTAGCCGATGCCGACCACCTTGGCGCCCTCGAAGTGGAAGGAGGTGAGGCTGGCCAGCCCGCACTGGCGCCGGCGCGGGTCGTGCCAGAGCCGCTTGCGCTCGACGTACCGGCGCAGCGTCCAGATGGGGAGCTGGTGCGAGACCAGCACGGCCTCGCGCCCCTCGGCCGCCACCCGGGCGGCGTGCAGGGCGGCGAACATCCGCTCCGCGATCGCGCGGTACGCCTCGCCCCAGGACGGGGTGACCGGATCCCGTAGCACCCACCAGTTGCGCGGGTCGCGGAACGAGCCGTCGCCCGGCGAGACCTTCTTGCCCTCGAACCAGTTGGCGCTCTCGATGAGCCGCTCGTCCACCCCGACCGGCAGCCCGAACTGCGCGGCGATCGGCTCGGCGGTCTGCTGGGCGCGTTCCAGCGGGCTGGCCACCACGTGCACGACCTCCCGCTCGGCGAGCCCCTGCGCGGCGGCCTTGGCCATCTGCACGCCGAGCTCGGAGAGCCGGAAGCCGGGCAGCCGGCCGTAGAGGATGCCCTCCGGGTTGTGCACCTCACCGTGCCGCAGCACGTGGACCACCGTCTTGCTCACCGCTGCGTCCCCTTCGTTCGCGACCGCGGGGTTCGCAGACCCGGCTCACTCCTCGCGCTCATCGCTACCCCCCGTGACCCGCCGCTGCCGCCGCGTTCGCCGCCGCCGGCAGCGCGGCGGCGACCTGCTCCAGAGCGGCGTCGTCCAGCGCCGCCGACACGAACCACGCCTCGAAGGCGCTCGGCGGCAGGTAGACGCCGCCGGCGAGCATCGCGTGGAAGAACGCCTTGAACGCCGGCACCTGCTGGGTGCGGGCGCTGTCGTAGTCGACCACGTCGGCGTCGGTGAAGAAGATCGAGAACATGTTGCCCGCGTACGACAGCCGGTGCGGGACCCCGGCGGCGGCGAGCGCGTCGGAGGCGAGCTTGCTCACGACGGCGGCCGTGGAGTCGAGCTTGCGGTAGAGCGCGTCGTCGGCAAGTCGCAGGGTGGCCAGGCCGGCGGCGCAGGCCAGCGGGTTACCGGAGAGGGTGCCGGCCTGGTAGACGGGGCCGGCGGGGGCCAGCCGTTCCATGATCTCCGCCCGCCCGCCGAACGCCGCGGCCGGCAGCCCACCACCCATGACCTTGCCGTACGTCCACAGGTCGGCGTCGGAGGCGTCGATGCCGTGCCACCCGGCGCGGGAGACGCGGAACCCGGTCATCACCTCGTCGACGATGAGCAGCGCGCCGTGCGCGTGCGCGATCCGGGCGAGCTGCTGGTTGAAGCCGTCGCGCGGGGCGACCACGCCCATGTTGCCGGCGGCGGCCTCGGTGATGATCGCGGCGATGTGCTGGCCCTCGGCGGCGAACGCCTGCTCCACCGCGGCGATGTCGTTGTACGGCAGCACGATCGTGTCGCCCGCCGCCGCGCCGGTCACGCCGGGCGAGTCGGGCAGACCGAGGGTGGCCACGCCCGAGCCGGCGGCGGCCAGCAGCGCGTCGGAGTGCCCGTGGTAGCAGCCGGCGAACTTGATGATCCGGGGCCGACCGGTGAACCCGCGGGCCAGCCGGATCGCCGACATGGTGGCCTCGGTGCCGGAGTTGACCAGCCGGACCTGCTCGACCGGGGTGCGGTCGACGATCTCGGCGGCCAACTCGACCTCGCCGGGGGTGGGGGTGCCGAAGCTGGTGCCCCGGGCGGCGGCGGCGCGGATCGCCTCCACCACCTCCGGGTGGGCGTGGCCGAGGATCAGCGGGCCCCAGGAGGAGACCAGGTCGACGTAGCGACGGTCGTCGGCGTCGTAGAGCCAGGGCCCCTCCCCCCGGACCATGAAGCGCGGGGTGCCGCCCACGGCACGGAACGCGCGCACGGGGGAGTTCACCCCGCCCGGCACGATTGCCTTGGCGCGGTCGAACAGGGCCTCGGAGGCCGGCGCGTCGGCCGGGTAGCGGCCGGATCCGGCGGGAAACATATCGGTCACGATGCCGCCATTGTGTCAGCGCCGGACGGCGAATCGGCAGCCACCCCGCACCGGGGTTACCAGGCTCACCCGGGCCGACCGCTCAGCGCCCGCCCGGGCGCGCTGGTCACGCCCCGCGGGCGCGGTCGCCGCCGCTCGACAGGCCGGGTCGTCCGGATCGCGCTAGGCTGACCCGGTGGATCGTGCCGAACTGTCCATCACGCTTCACCGGACGGGCGACGAAGCTGTGCTTCGCCTGGCCGGCGAGATCGACATGCTCACGGCCGCCCAGCTGTCGACCGTCGTCAACGAGGTGCTCGCCGATCCACCGCCACGGATCGTCCTCGATCTCGGCGGGGTCACCTTCTGCGACTCGCAGGGCCTGGGCACCCTCGTCGTGCTCAGCCGCAAGGCCAGCCACGCGCAGAGCCTCCTGGTCCTGACGAACGTCGGCGACTTCCTGCTCCGCGTCCTGGACATCACCGGCCTCCGCAGCGCCCTGATGATCCGCAACGACCAAACCACCGGCTGACCCCACGCCCCACTCCCCGCCCCGCCCCCGCCAACACCGCGGCGATCTTGCACTTTCGGCCCGCGACCTGTCCGCTTTCGCGGGCTCTGCCGGGGCACGAAGTGCAAGATCGGCGCGTGTCGGGGGCGCCGGCGCGGGGGTCAGGGGGTGTTGCCCCAGCGGGCCTGTTCGAGGAGTTCGACGGCCCGGTCGCGGGCGTCCGGGTCGTCCGTACGCAGCATCGCGGTGGCCTCGTCGACCGCGTCGGTGAGCATCCGCCACTGCGAGTCGCGCTCCCGCACCAGGTCGGACTGGGCCGCGAGCTGCCGGGTCTTCACCCACAGCTCGACGAAGACCGACACCTTGGCCCGCAGCACCCACGGGTCGAACGGCTTGGTGAGGTAGTCGACCGCGCCGACCGCGTAGCCGCGCAGCGCGAGCTGGGCGTCCCGGTCCGCCGCGGTGAGGAAGATGATCGGCACGTGCCGGGTACGCTCGCGCCGCTTGATGTGGCTCGCCGTCTCGAAGCCGTCCATGTCCGGCATCTGGGCGTCCAGCAGGATCACCGCGAAGTCGTCCACCAGCAGCTGCTTGAGGGCCGCCTCGCCGCTCTCGACGGCGACGGACTGGACCGGCAGCCCCTGGAGGATCGCCTCCAGCGCCATCAGGTTCTCCCGGCGGTCGTCCACCAGCAGCGCCTTAGCCATCTGGGTCACGAACTCTCCTCGCTCCGGCTGCCGCTGATCCAGGACGACATGAGTTCGATCAACTCGTCCAGGTCGACGGGCTTGGTGATGTAGTCACTTCCCCCGGCCGCCAGCGCCGACTCGCGGTCGCCGGGCATGGCCTTCGCGGTCAGGAAGACGATCGGCAGGTCGGCGAACCGGTGGTTGCGCCGGATCTGCCGGGTCGTCTCGTACCCGTCCTGATCGGGCATCATCGCATCCATCAGGACGATGTCCACCTCCGGATGCTCGGCCAGCAGGCGGACGCCGTCCGCCCCGTTGTCCGAGTACAGCACGGTCAGCCCGTGCAGTTCCAACGCACTGGTCAGCGCGAAGACGTTCCGGACGTCGTCGTCGACGATCAGCACGGTGGCCCCCTCCAGTCGCCGGGTGGCCGGCGTGGAGGCCGGCTCGGGCAGCTCCGGCGGCGGCATCAGCAGCGACGACGGCAGCCCGGCCCGGGCCGGCGACGGCGGCAGCGGCGCCACCACCGCGTCCGGGGCGAGCACGTCCGGCACGAAGAGGGTGAACGTCGAGCCCTGCCCGGGCGCCGACGACACGGCGATGCTCCCGCCCAGCAGCCGGGCCAGGTCCCGGCTGATCGACAGCCCCAGCCCCGTGCCGCCGTAGCGGCGGCTGGTGGTGCCGTCGGCCTGCTGGAACGCCTCGAAGATCAGCGACAGCTTGTCGTCGGAGATGCCGATGCCGGTGTCGACCACCGTGAACGCGATGACCTGCCGCGCGTTGGTCAGCGCCGGCACGTCGAAGACCGCGTTCTCGGGCGCCGGCGCGATCCGCAGCGTCACCGCGCCGTTGTCGGTGAACTTGACCGCGTTGGAGAGCAGGTTGCGCAGGATCTGCTGCAGGCGCTGGGCGTCGGTGACCAGGGCGGGCGGCAGGTCCTTGCTGACCCGCACCTGGAAGTCCAGGCCCTTCTCCTCGGCCTGCGGCGCGAACGCCTGCTCGACGTAGCCGCGGATCTCGTCGAACCGGACCTCGGTCGGCTCGACGTCCATCCGCCCCGCCTCGATCTTGGACAGGTCGAGGATGTCGTCGATCAGCGACAGCAGGTCGGAGCCGGCCCCGTGGATCGTCCGGGCGAACTCGATCTGCTTCGGCGTGAGGTTCTGCTCCGAGTTCTCGGCCAGCAGCCGGGCCAGCAGCAGCAGCGAGTTCAGCGGCGTACGCAGCTCGTGGCTCATGTTGGCCAGGAACTCCGACTTGTACGCCGACGCCCGGGTGAGCTGCTGGGCCTTCTCCTCCAGGCCGAGCCGGGCCAGCTCGATCTCCCGGTTCTTGGTCTCGATGTTGCCCTTCTGCTCGGAGAGCAGCTGCGCCTTGTCCTCCAGCTCGGCGTTGGTGCGCTGGAGCTCCGCCGACTGCTCCTGCAACTCGTGGGCGAGCCGCTGCGACTGGGCGAGCAGCTCCTCCGTACGCCGGTTGGCCTGGATGGTGTTGACCGCGATGCCGGTGGTGAGCACCAGCCGCTCCAGGAACGCCAGGTGCAGCTCGGAGAAGGGCGTCACGCTGGCGAACTCGATCACCCCGAGCAGCTCGCCCTCGAAGAGCACGGGCAGCACCACCAGGTCGGCCGGCGGGGTGTCGGCGAGACCGGAGCGGAGCATCAGCTTGCCGTCCGGCGTCCCGCCCATCCGGATCGTCCGGCGGGAGAGGGCGGCCTGGCCGACCAGGCCCTCACCCGGCCCGAATGTGACGTCGTGCCCGCGGGCGACGTAGCCGTACGAGGCGGTCAGCCGCAGCCGCGTCACGCCCTCCGAGTTGTCCGCCAGGAAGAAGGCGCCGAGCTGCGCCTCGACCAGCGGGGTCACCTCCATCATGATCATGCGGCAGACCTCGCCGAGGTCGCGCTGCCCCTGGAGCAGACCGCCGATCCGGGCGAGGTTCGAGTCGAGCCAGCCCTGCTCGGCGTTCTTCTTGGTCGTCTCCCGGAGGGTGACGATCATCTGGTTGATGTTGTCCTTCAGCTCGGCGACCTCACCCTGCGCCTCGACCGCGATCCGCTGGGTCAGGTCGCCCCGGGTCACCGAGGTGGAGACCTGGGCGATGGCACGCAGCTGGGTGGTGAGGGTCGAGGCGAGCTGGTTGACGTTCTCCGTGAGGTCCCGCCACGTACCGGAGACGCCCTTGACCTGGGCCTGACCGCCCAGCTTGCCCTCGATGCCGACCTCGCGCGCGACGCGGGTGACCTCGTCCGCGAACGAGGAGAGCTGGTCCACCATCGTGTTGACGGTGTTCTTCAGCTCCAGGATCTCGCCCTGCGCGTCGACCGTGATCTTCTGCGACAGGTCGCCGTTGGCCACGGCGGTGGTCACCGAGGCGATGTTGCGCACCTGCGACGTCAGGTTCGACGCCATCGAGTTCACGTTGTCCGTCAGGTCCCGCCACGTACCGGAGACGCCCTTGACCTGGGCCTGACCGCCCAGCTTGCCCTCCGTGCCCACCTCGCGGGCCACCCGGGTCACCTCGTCCGCGAACGAGGAGAGCTGGTCCACCATCGTGTTCACGGTCGACTTCAGCTCCAGGATCTCGCCCTGCGCGTCGACCGTGATCTTCTGGCTGAGGTCGCCCTTCGCCACGGCGGTGGAGACCTGGGCGATGTTGCGGACCTGGGCGGTGAGGTTGGACGCCATCGAGTTCACGTTGTCGGTCAGGTCCCGCCAGGTGCCGGCGACGCCGCGCACCTGCGCCTGGCCGCCCAGCTTGCCCTCCGTGCCCACCTCGCGGGCCACCCGGGTCACCTCGTCCGCGAACGAGGAGAGCTGGTCCAC
>NZ_JBPQTP010000102.1:0-23419 GCF_051386395.1 Micromonospora sp. URMC 106 | reverse complement strand
CCGACGCCCGCGAAGGCCCAGCGCCGGCCCTCCGACTCGCCCCGGCGCAGCACCCGCAGCGCGACGGCGGCGGCCCCCTGCCACGGCGGCAGCGACCGGCCGACCGCGGCGGCGTCCGGAGCCTTCCTGCTCGGGCACGGACTGCTGGTGGGGCTCGCCGCTCCCGGCGGCGCGGGGGCGGCGCTCGCGGTGGTCCTGGTCGCCGGGCTCGCCGTGGCCGCCGCCGGACGGCGCGGCACGGCCGTCCAGCGCGGGATCGCCGGGGTGTTCCTGGCCGGCGCGCCGCTCGCGGCGCCGGCCGGCGCGGCCGTCGCCCTGCTCGCTGCCGGGGCGCCGGCCTGGTGGCAGGCGCGTGCGGCGCTCGCCGCCGTCGTGCTGCTGCCGGTCGGGCTGCTCGCGGTCCGTCGGCACTGGCCCGACCTGCGGGCGTACGCCTCCGTCGCGCTCGCCGTGGCGGTCCTGCTGGTCGGGTTGGCGCCGCTGGTCGTGCCCGCCGACGAGCCGGTGACGCTCTACGCCGCCGTGGCGGTCCTGCTGGCGACGCTGGGCGGCGTGGGGCGCTCCGACACGGTCCTGCGGGTGGCCGGCATCGGGCTGCTGGTGATCTCCGTCGTCGCCGCCGCGCCGGTGGCGCTCACGGTCCTCCTCGCGCCGTACGGCGGGGTGTCGCCCTGGTCCGGGGCGCCCGCGGTCGAGCCCGTCCCGGAGGCGTTCCCGGCCGGCGTGGCGCTGGCCGTGCTGGCGGTGGCCGGACTGCTGGCCGCCGGGCCCGGCGCGGCGGGTGTCGCCGGGCCCGGCGCCGGCGCGGCGGGTGTCGGTTCCGGCGCGGTGGGTGTCGGTTCCGGCGCGCCGGGCGGCGTGGCGTCGGCACGTCCCGGGTGGTGGCGGGGCGCGCTGGTCGCGCTGCCGTTCGCCGCGACGGCGCTGCCGGTGCTGCTCGTGGCCGCCGGCGCGCCGTGGCCGGTGGCGCCGGTAGCCACGCTGCTCCTCGGGGTGGCCGCGGTGCTGGTCGCCGCGCTGGCCGCGCCGCGCGCGCTGCTCGCCCCGGTCGGGGCGCCGGTGGGGCTGGTGCTGGCCGCCTCCGGGCTGCTCGGGCTGCTGGCCACCCGGGCGGGCACGCTCGCCGGCCTGGGCGTGCTGGTGGTGGCGGCGGTCGTGGTGGGCGGGGCCGCCCGCCGGGACGACACCCGGCTCGCCGGCTGCCTGGTCGCGGTGGCCGCCGCGACCGGCCTGGCGGTGACCGCTCCGCTGGCCGGCGGGCTGCCGCTGCGGGCGGCCGCGTTCGCCGTGCTCGCCGTCGCGGCGCTCACGCTGGCCGCCGCCGCGCTGCTCGGCGGCCGTCGGGGCGCGGACGCGGGCGACCCGGCCCGTCGGGGGGCCGCCACGGCGGCGGTGGCGTTGGAGGCGGCGGCGCAGGCGGTGGCGCTGGTCGCGCTGCTGCTCGCGGCCGGCGCGCTCCGGCACGCCGCGGCGGTCTGCGTGCTGTGGGGCGCCGCCGTCGCGCTGCGGGTGCTGCGCCGGGGCGAGTCGGCGGGCCGGCGCTGGGCCTTCGCGGGCGTCGCCGCCGGCAGCGAGCTGCTCGGCGGCTGGCTGCTGCTGGCCGCCGGGGGAGTGGCGGTGCTGGAGGCGTACACGGTGCCGGCGGCGGTGCTGGCCCTCGGGGCGGGCGTGGCGGCGCTGCGCACCCGGCCCGGGCTCACCAGCTGGCTGGCGCTCGGCCCGGGGCTCGCGGCGGCGCTGCTGCCGAGCCTGGTGTCGGTGCTGGTGGCGCCGGATCCCCAGCCGTGGCGGCGGCTGCTGCTGGGTGCCGCCGCGCTCGGCACGGTGCTCGCCGGGGCGACCCGCCGCTGGCAGGCGCCGGTGCTGCTCGGCGGGGTCACCCTCGCGCTGCTCGCGCTGCACGAGCTGGTCCGCGGGTGGGACCTGCTGCCCCGGTGGGTCTTCCTCGCCCTCGGCGGGTTCGCGTTGATCGGCCTCGCCGCGACGTACGAACGACGTCGGCGGGACCTGACCCGGCTCCGGGCCGCCGTCGGCCGGATGGGCTGACCGGAGTCGGGGCTGGCCTCGGCGAACTCCGCCGGACACCCAGGTGGCGGCGACCCCGTCGCGGGTCTTCAGGGCCGCGCCAACGGGGGGCGGGCGGGGCGACCGGGGGTAGGGTCTGCCCTACCCCAGGTTCGGGGGTGGACAGGGTTACTCAGCGCAACCGTTCTCCGGAGACTGGACGGCAGGGGTTGCGCCGACCGGCGCGGCTCGGATCGAGGGAACGGGAGCCGCAATGGTGCTCGCAGCGGTGGCAGAACCGCCGGTACGGCGGGGCAGTGACTACGCGCAGTTGTCCCGGCGGATCAGCGGAGCGGGCCTGCTGGAGCGGCGGCCGGGCCGGTACGTGACGCGGATCGTGCTCACGCTGGGCGTCTTCGCGGCCGGCTGGGCCGCGGTCGGGCTGGTCGGTGACTCCTGGGCGCAGCTCCTGGTCGCCGTGTTCCTGGCCGTCGCCACCACGCAGGTGGCGTTCCTCGGCCACGACGCCGGGCACCGGCAGATGTTCCGCCGGCGCGGGCCGAGCGAGGCGGTGGGCCTGCTCGCCGGCAACCTGGCGGTGGGGCTCAGCTACGGCTGGTGGGTCGACAAGCACAACCGGCACCACGCCAACCCGAACCACGAGGACGAGGACCCGGACGTCGGGGCGGGCGCGCTGGTGTGGACGTACGAGCAGGCCGCCGAGACGCGCGGCTTCGGCCGCTGGCTGGCCCGCCGGCAGGCGTGGCTGTTCTTCCCGATGCTGCTGTTGGAGGGGCTCGCCCTGCACGTGGCGAGCGTGCAGGCGGTCGTGGGACGGGAGCCGGACGGCCGGTTCCGCACCCCGATGCGGCACCGCAGGGTCGAGGCGCTGCTGCTCAGCCTGCACGCGGTGGGCTACCTCGGCGCGCTGCTGCTGGTGATGTCCCCGGTGAAGGCGCTGCTCTTCGTCGCCGTCCACCAGGGACTGTGGGGCCTCTACATGGGCTGCTCGTTCGCCCCGAACCACAAGGGGATGCCCATGCCGACCGCCGACGACGACCTCGACTTCCTGCGCAAGCAGGTGCTCACCTCCCGCAACGTCCGGGGTGGCCCGTTCGTCGACTTCGCCCTCGGCGGGCTCAACTACCAGATCGAGCACCACCTGTTCCCGAACATGCCGCGGGCGAACCTGCGCCGGGCGCAGCCGATCGTGGCCGCGTACTGCGCCGAGCGGGGCATCCCGTACGCCCAGACCGGGCTGATCGAGTCGTACCGGCAGGCGCTCGCGCACCTGCACGAGGTGGGCCGGCCGCTGCGCGGCTGAGACGCGAAGACGACGAAGGGGCGGCGCCGACCGGCGCCGCCCCTTCCTTCGCGTACGTCAGGAGCCCATGGCCTTGATCAGCTCCGCCGGGGCCTCCTGGGTCTCGCTCGCCGCGGGCTTGCGCACCGAGACCGGGGCGCCGAAGTCCGAGTACGTGGTGGTCATCTTGCCCAGCGACTCGTGCAGCACGCTGGTGTCGATGACGAACTCGACGAGCCGGTTCTGGTCGTCGACCTTGGCGGTGAACGGGACGGCCTTGGCCTTGTCGCCGAGCGCCTTGATGGACTCGTCGTTCGCCTTGGTCCGGGTGTAGTCCAGGGTGCCGGCGAAGGTGCCCGCGCCGGTCTTCTCCACGTCCACCACACTGTCGATCATCTGCTTCGCGCCGCCCGGGTCGCCCTCGGGCATCAGGTTGAGCTGACCGCTCTCGCCGAGCTTCGTGGCGTCCATGTGCATCCACTTCTTCGGCATCCCCGGCATGCCGGTGATCTTCAGGTAGGCGTCGTCGCCGAGCATCAGGACCCGGAAGGTGCCTCCCGTGCCCATCTTCATGGTCATGTCACCGGTCTTGGTGGCCGGGTCCATCACGCCGCTGCCGTTGATGACCGCCGACTTCAGCTTCATCCGGACGCTCTGCTGGTTGAGCTTCTGCGCGGCGGCGCTCAGCTCGGCGCGGGCGTCCGCCGGAGCCGAGCTGGTGGCCGGTGCGGCGCTGGTGCCGTTGCCGGCCGGGGTGCCCGCGTCCGTCTTCGTGCCGCACCCGGTCAGACCGAGGCTGAGCGCGGCGACGATCGCGACCCCCGTGGTCGCCAGCCGTCGAGTGTTCATCCGGAAAATCTCCTCACGCAGGGTGGGCCGGGGGCGACGCCGGTCGCGGCCCCGGCCGGGCCGCCGGTCAGCCTAACCCCCGCCGTCCACTGGCCCGGCTCTATGTCCCGCCCGGCCCGTCTGCCGGGTCGGACACACCTCCCGCCGCTGGTCGGCGTCGCGGCGACCGGCCCCGGTAGGGTCTCCCCATGGCAGACGTGCTCACCGCCGAGGCGGTGCGAGACGAGCTGGGCGGGCTGGCGGGCTGGTCGGGAGACGCCGCCGGGATCACCCGCACCGTGGAGCTGGCCAGCTTCCCGGACGCCATCGCGGTCGTCGACCGGGTCGCCGCGGCGGCGGAGGAGTTGGACCACCACCCCGACATCGACATCCGCTGGCGCACCCTGACCTTCCGCTGCGTCACGCACTCGGCGGGCGGGGTCACCCGGCGCGACCTGGAACTGGCCCGGCGGATCGACGAGATCGTGGGGAGCTTCCGATGAGATTCGAGATCAGCAAGGTGCTGGACGCCATCGAGGGACGGGTCTGCACCGATCCGTCGCTGGCCCGGGCCGTCGTCGACCTGGCCGAGGTGATCCGCTACCAGGACATCGACGGCGGCCGGCCGGCCAGCCTGCTCCGCCTCGGCATGGTGATCGACGCCCTCGCCCGCGAGCTGGAGGAGGACAGCGTCCCCGTCTACGCGGTCGTCCACCGGGCCCTGCTCTCCGACGCCGACCTCACCTCCAACGAGCGGATGGTGGTCCGCCGGTGGGCTGACGACGGGCTGGTCGAGGTCCTCGACAACCCGGGCGACCGGATGTTCGAGGTGGCCGACCTGCTCGGGCTGCCGGTGCTCACCCGGGCGCGGGCGGACGGCCTGCGCGGGCGCTACCCGTGGCTGGTCGAGCAGCCGGGCCGCGTGCTCGCCCCGGTGCCCGGCGCCGGCGGGCCGGCCTTCATCGCCCACGTCGGCGGCGGGCACACCCCGGTCGCCGGCGAGCGGTCACCGGCCGGCGCGAAGCTGCTCTCCCGGCAGTGGCGCTGCCCCGAGCCGGGCTGCGCGCTCTTCGGCGGCGGGGGAGGCGGCGGGGCCTTCGCCGACCTGGCCCGCGTGGAGCGCAGCCCGGCCGGTCAGCCGCCCCCCTCGCTGCGCGGCGGGGCGCCCACCTGCCCGCGGCACGGAGCCCGGCTCGGCGACGCCGGCCCGCGACCGCGCAGCGAGGTGCTGGCCGTCCGCGTCGGCGGGCTGATCCGGCGTCGCTTCGTGCTCACCGAGGACCAGCCGGCGGTGGTCGGCCGGGCGCCCGACCAGAGCGGCGGGATCGTGCTCGGGCAGTGGCTCAACGACGAGGCGCGCCGCTGGATCAGCCGCAGCCACGTCCAGTTCGAGCTGCGCGTCGGCGAGGTGATCGTGACCGACGTGAGCACCAACGGCTCCGGCATCCGGCCGGGCGGGTCGATGGCGGAGGGCGACCGCGTCCCGCTGGCGCCGAGGCAGTCGCGGGTGCTGGCGGAGGGCGACATGGTGGAGCTCTACCCCGGGGTGCAGATCGGCCGGCCGGGTGAGCTTCCCGCCGGGGCCCCGTACACGCCGAACTCGGTCATGGCCGAGGCGCCGACGATGGCGATGCGCCTGCCCAAGTGAGGGTGGGCAGGCGACGGCGGGCGCCGGGACCGTGGTCCCGACGCCCGCCTTCGTCGTACGGGGCTCAGCCCGCCAGCACGGCGGCGAGCTGGGCGACCGCGTGGTCGATCTCCTCCTCGGTGATCACCAGCGGCGGGGCGAGCCGGATGGTGGAGCCGTGGGTGTCCTTGGCCAGGACGCCCCGCTCCATCAGCCGCTCGCAGGCCTCCCGGCCGCTCATGAGCGCCGGGTCGATGTCCAGGCCGGCCCAGAGGCCCCGGCCCCGGACGGCGACCAGGCCCTTGCCGACCAGCGCCTGGAGGCCGGCGTGCAGCCGGGCGCCCAGCTCGGCCGAGCGGCGCTGGAACTCGCCGGTGGCCAGCAGCCGGACCACCTCGGTCGCCACGGCACAGGCCAGCGGGTTGCCGCCGAACGTGGAGCCGTGCTGGCCCGGCTTGAGCACGCCGAGCACGTCGGCGTTCGCGGCCACCGCGGAGACCGGCACGATGCCGCCGCCGAGCGCCTTGCCCAGCAGGTACATGTCCGGCGTGACGCCCTCGTGGTCGCAGGCGAAGGTCTCGCCGGTGCGGCCCAGGCCGGACTGGATCTCGTCGGCGATGAAGAGCACGTTCCGCTCGGTGCAGACCCGGCGGACGCCCGGCAGGTAGCCCTCCGGCGGCACGACGACGCCCTGCTCGCCCTGGATCGGCTCGATCAGGACCGCGACGGTGTTCTCGTCGATCGCGGCGGCCAGCGCGGCCAGGTCGCCGTAGGGGACGACCGTGAAGCCCGGGGTGTACGGCCCGAAGTCGGCGCGCGCGTCCTCGTCGGTCGAGAAGCTGACGATGGTGGTCGTCCGGCCGTGGAAGTTCCCCTCGGCGACCACGATGTTGGCCTGCCCCGGCGCCACGCCCTTGACCTGGTAACCCCACTTGCGGGCCACCTTGATGCCGGTCTCCACCGCCTCGGCGCCGGTGTTCATCGGCAGCACGAGGTCCTTGCCGCAGAGCTCGGCCAGCTCGCGGCAGAAGTCGGCGAACTGGTCGTGGATGAACGCCCGGCTGGTGAGGGTCAGCTTGTCGAGCTGCGCGTGCGCGGCCTCGATCAGCTTCGGGTGCCGGTGGCCGAAGTTCAGCGCCGAGTAGCCGGCGAGGCAGTCCAGGTAGCGGTGACCGTCCACGTCGGTCAGCCAGGAGCCCTCGGCGGAGGAGATGACCACCGGCAGCGGGTGGTAGTTGTGCGCGGTCCACCGCTCCGCGTCGCGGACCGCCTCCGGCGTCCGCAGCATGTCCTCGATCACTTGCTCGCCTTTCCCTGACGGAGTCGCAACGTGCAGCACTTCGGTCCACCGCCGGCCTTGCGCAGCTCGGACAGGTCGACGCCGATCGTCTCGTAGCCCCGGTCGCGCAGCTTCGCGGCCAGGCCGGTGGCCTGCGCCGGCAGCACCACGTGCCGGCCGTCGCTGACCGCGTTCAGCCCGAAGACCTCGGCGTCGGCCAGGGTGGCGTGCACCGCGTCCGGGAAGAGCCGGCGCAGCACGGCCCGGCTGCCCGGCGAGAACGCCTCCGGCAGGTACGCCACGGTCCGCTCGTCGAGCACGGTGAGCGCGGTGTCCAGGTGGTAGAAGCGCGGGTCGACCAGCTGCATGGTGACCACCGGGTAGCCGAAGACCTCCTGGAGCTGCGCGTGCGAGGCGTGCGCGGTGCGGAAGCCGGTGCCGGCCAGCAGGATGTCGCCGGCCAGCAGGATGTCGCCCTCGCCCTCGTTGACGTGCTTCGGGTCGTACATCTCGAAACCGGCGGCCTCGAACCAGGCGCGGTAGGCGGGGGCCTCGTCGGCGCGCTGCGGGTCGCGGAACTGCACGGCCATCGCCTTGCCGTCGATCACCGTGCCGCCGTTGGCGGCGAAGACCATGTCGGGCAGTCCGGGCACCGGAGTGATCTCCTCGACGGTGTGGCCCAGGTCCCGGTAGATCTGGCGCAGCTGCTCCCACTGCCGGACCGCGAGGTCCGCGTCGACCGGCGCGGTCGGGTCCATCCACGGGTTGATCGCGTAGTCGACGGCGAAGTACGTCGGCCGGCACATCAGGAAGCGCTGGCTGGTGGCGTCCATCGTCATTGTCCTGCTCCCAGGGGTCGGGCGCGCCCGGCCACCTTCGGCCCACGGGCTGGCGCCGTCCGTCAACGCTATGCGGGGCAGGCCGGAAGGATCCACCGGTGAAGGTTGCGTGGAACGAACGATCATTGCGTATGGCGAAGCGTGTCCGGCGATTCGTTGCGTGTCCGCACCCGGGCGCGGCTGCCCGGGGTCCTCCGCGCGCCGCCGCCCGGTACCGGCGGGGTCGTCGGCGACGTGGCCAGGTCGGCGTACGTGACCTCCTGCGGGCACCACGCCAGCCACCGGGCCGGTTTCCTCTCGGATACCGACTAGCGTGCAACCATGCGTGTGCCGTTGGATCCGGAGATGTTCGATCCGGTCTGCCCGTCGGACCTGTCCCCGATCCGGGTGGGGGACAAGTGGGGCGGAATGATCATCCGCTGTCTCGAGCACGGCCCCCGCCGCTTCTCGGAACTCCGGGTGCCGCTGCGCGGGATCACCGCGAAGGTGCTCACCGGGTCGCTCCGCAAGCTGGAGCGCGACGGCCTGGTGCGGCGGACGGCGTACGCCGGCGCCGCGCCGCGGGTCGAGTACGAGCTGACCCCGCTCGGCCGTAGCCTGCTCGGCCCGTTGGACGTGGCCTGCGAGTGGGCCTGGCGGAACGTGGACGCCCTGCTGGACGCCCGGGAGGCCGTGCCGGGGCCGGAGGCGGCGCGGGGCTGACCGACCCCCGGACGCACTTCGGGGGCGGCGAACCGCCGCCCCCGAAAGGGTGTGCCCGGCTGGTGAACCACCAGACTGGTCGGGCTTGGCCGGTGAACCACCGGCGCTGCCGGCACATCGCCGGCGCGCCGGACAGTGCCCGCTAGAAGCGGTCCGCAAACTGTGAGTCGAGCCACTCCCGGAACCGGGCCACCCAGTCGCCGTCGGTCGTCGGCCAGTCGAACTGGCCGGTCATCGCGAGCACGCCCAGGACCACCGCGCCGAGGCCGATGACGATGCCCAGCAGCGCGTCCGTCTTGCCGGCGATGTGGCGGCGCCGGGTGGCCATCAGACCCAGCACGGCGAGGATGGCACCGACCGCCCCGAGCCCGATGCCGTACCCGGCGAGGGTGCCGGTGAGCACGAAGAGCGCCCCGGCCACGCCGGCGACCAGGCCGAGCGTGGCGAGGAGGCTGGCCCGGGGCTTGGGGCCGGCGATTACCGGCCGCTCCGGCGCGCCGTCGGGGACGCCGTCCCCGTCCCGGTCGACGGGGCGGTCCAGCCGGCCGTCCACCGTGCGGTCCCGGTCCGCCCCGGTGGTCCGCGCCGCCGCCGCGTCCCGGTCCAGGTCGACCGTCCGGCCGTCGATGGTCCGTTCGAGGGTCGGGTCCGGGTCGGTGCCGCGGGGAGCGCGCCGGGTGTCGTCGTCGACCGGGCGGGCGGTGGCGGCCCGCGCGACGGCGGCCCGCTCGGCCGCCCGCCGCTCGGCCTCGGCGTCGCGCCCGCCGGTTCCGGGCGCGGCGTTGCTGCGGTAGGTCGCCTGGTCGGCGTCCCGGTCGGTCACCACCGGGCGGCCCGCCCGGTCGGCCTCCTCGGTGCGGACCCGGCCGTCGGCGTCATTGTCATCCGTCTGCGCCGGCTCCGTGCGGCGCGACAGGGAAGGAATCTTGACCACAACACACCTCCTGGTGAATGCGCGGCGGCCGGTGGAGCGGGTGGCGCCCGCGCGGTAACGAACAGGAGGTACCCAGCCGCGACGTTCGCGACACCCCCGGCCGCCGGCCCGGGCGGTGGCCGGGTCGCCGGCTACCGTTGCCGTCGTGCCCGAGGGACACACCATCCACCGACTCGCCGCGCGGCACGCCGAGCTGTTCGCCGGCGACAAGGTGCACGCCGCCAGCCCGCAGGGCCGCTTCGCCGAGGGCGCCGCGCTGCTCAGCGGCACCGTGCTGGAGAGCACCGAGGCGTACGGCAAGCACCTGCTGCACCACCACGCCGGCGAGCTGACCCTGCACGTCCACCTCGGGCTCTACGGCAAGTTCGCCGACGGCGCGGGCGAGCCCCCGGAGCCGGTCGGCCAGGTGCGGCTGCGGCTGACCAGCGACCGGCACTGGCTCGACCTGCGTGGCCCGACCGCCTGCGAGCTGCTCACCCCGCCCGAGGTGGCGGCGCTGCGCGGCCGGCTCGGCCCCGACCCGCTGCGGGCCGACGCCGACCCCGACCGGGCGTACGCCCGGATCTCCCGCAGCCCGACGCCGCTGGCCGCGCTGCTGCTGGACCAGTCGGTGGTGGCCGGCACCGGGCTGATCTTCGTCACCGAGGCGTTGTTCCGGGCGGGCCTGCCGCCGACGCTGCCCGGCCGGCGGCTGGGCCGCGCCCGCTGGGACGGGCTCTGGGCCGACCTGGTGACGCTGATGCGGCTCGCCGTCGTGTGCGGCCGGATCGACACCGTCCGCGACGCGCACCTGCCCGAGGCGATGGGTCGCGCCGCCCGCGTCGACCGGCACGGCGGCGAGGTGTACGTCTACCGCCGCCCCGGCGCCCCCTGCCACGTCTGCGGCACGGCGGTGAGCCGCGGGGAGCTGGCCGGCCGCAACCTCTACTGGTGCGCCACCTGCCAACGGGGCTGACGCCCCCCCGGCGGCGCGCACTCCCCGGCGCTCACTCCCGACCGAGCAGCCAGCGGACCACCTCCACCTGGCGGGGGAAGACCTTCCCCTCACCGATGCTCCAGGCCAGGGTCTGCCCGATCGTCCAGCCGCGCACCCGTTCCCGGTCCAGCCCCAGCTCCGCGCTGAGTCGATCCAGCCGGTGCCGGACGGCGTCCGGCGAGTGCCCCAGCTCCGCGCCGCGCACCAGCGGCACGACGCCGAACTCCCGCTCGCCGACCAGCGGCTTCGGGTCGATGACGAGCCACGGCTCGCGGGTGGCCCGCAGCACGTTGCCGGCGTGCAGATCCTGGTTGACCAGCACCTGTTCGCCCTGGCTGCCGACGAGGTCCGCCAGCAGCCCGAGCGCCGCGTCGAGCAGTCGCCGCTCGTACGGCCGGCCCGCCCGCTCCCAGTTCCCCGGCAGCCGCTCCACCCAGCCGGCCGCCTCCTCGGCGAGCGGGGTGAACGGCGGGCCGGCCGGTCGCCAGAGCCGGGGCAGCAGCCCGGCCGCCACGTCCAGCGCCGCCTCGGTGGGCAGCGCGTGCAGCGGCGTGCCGGGCACGCACCGCTCCACCAGCAGCGCCCGGTGGTCCGGGTCGTGCGCGAGCAGCCGGGCCGCCCCCGCCCCGGCCCAGCGGTCGAGCGCCGCGGCCTCGTACACGCTGTCGGGGTCCGGGTACTGGAGCTTCAGCACCGCCGGCGTGCCGTCGGGCAGTTCGGCGGGCAGGGCCAGCGAGGCGAAGGCGTACGGGAAGGGTGGTCCGACCCGCAGCGACCAGCGTGCGGCGCAGGCGGCCAGCCGCTCCGGGAGGGCCGTCAGCCACCGCCGCCCGGCGGGGGTGCCCCGCACCCAGCCCAGCCCGTCGGGGATCCGCAGTTCCGTGTCCACCCGGCCATCCTGGACGCCGGGCCGCCACTTCGTACAACCGATTCCCGGCTGCGGCCGTCTGTAGGGGGGAACCGACGGAGGTAGCCGGATGCCGGACGCATCGGAACAGGAATACGTCGAGTACCTCAGCGCGCGGCTGCCCATGCTGCACCGGCTGGCGTACTCGCTCTGCGGCAACAGCGACCAGGCCGACGACCTGGTGCAGGAGGCGGCGACCCGGCTCTTCCAGCGCTGGTCCCAGGCGTCGCGGGCGGACCAGATCGACGCGTACGTGCGCACGGTGGTGGTGCGGCTCTTCCTGGACAGCCGGCGCAAGGGCTGGTGGCGGATCCGGCTCTTCGCCGCCCCACCCGACGTGCGCCGCACCGAGGACCGGGGCGTCGAGGAGCGCACGGTGCTGCGGGACGCGCTCGAGCGGGTGCCGCCGCGCCAACGCGCGGTGCTGGTGCTGCGGTTCCTGCACGACCTGTCGGTGGAGGAGGTGGCCAGGGTCCTGGGCTGCTCCGCCGGGACGGTGAAGAGCCAGACCTCGCACGGGCTGGCCGCGATGCGCCGGCTGCTCGACGGCGCGGAGCTGATGGAGACGACGAAGGGGGCAGTGAGATGAGCGAGGACGAGGACCGGATCGTCGGTCTGCTGCGGGGGCTCGACGTCGATCCGGACCGTCCGGCGCGGGTCGACCTGGCCGGCGCCGTACGCGAGGCGCGCCGACGCCGGCGCAGCCGTCGGACGATGAGCGTCTCGGCCGCCGGGCTGGCCGTGGTCGCGGCCGTCGCCGTGCCCCTGCTGCCCGGCGGCGGGCCACCAACCGACCGGCCCCCGGCGGTCTGGCCCGCCGCGCCGTCGGCGGCCGGAGGTCCCAGTCCCGTACCGGCCGGCCCGACCACCTGCCTCGTCGAGCCGCTGGAGGTGCCCGGCCGATACGCCGGGACCATGGTCACCGGTGGCGACCCCACCGGCCGGTTCCTGGTGGGCCTGCCGCTCCCCGGCGACGATCGGGGCACCCCGGTCATCGTCTGGGACGGTGAGGAGGCGCGTCAGTACCAGCTCCCCGGGGCGGAGGCGCGGCTGGTCGACGTGAGCTCCACCGGCCTCGCCGTCGGCTCGACGTACGTCGGCGACCGCCCGCAGCCCTGGGTCGTCCGGGACGGCCGCCCCGCCCGACTGCCGGGCGTGCGGGAGGGGGAGGCGACGGCGGTCAGCGAGGACAGCCGGATCGTCGGGGCGCGGCTGACCGACGACCGCCAGATCCCGGTGCTCTGGTCCTCGCCGGTGGAGCTGCCGGTGGAGCTGCCGCTGCCCGGCAGGACCTGGGCGGGGACCGCCGTCGGCGTCGACTCCGCCGGGACGGTCGTCGGCAAGCTCCAGGACGGTCCGCACGGCGGGTTCCGGGCGGTCGTCTGGCGGGCCGGTGGCGGGCCCGAGGTGCTGCCGCTGCCCGAGGTCGAGGGCGGCACGGCGACCGAGTTCGTGGCCCACACCTTCCAGGGCGGCTGGATAACGGGGACCGCGATCCGGGAGGTGGCCGGAGCGCGGTACGAGCATCCGGCCCGGTACCACCTGCCCACGGGGCGGTACGTGCCGCTGCCGCCACCCACCACCCCCTCTACCCGGCCGACCCCGCCGGACGGTGGGGCCGGGGCCGCCCCGGGCATCGTCTCGCCCTCGCCCTCCGAGGGCGGCGGGCCGGGCTCGGCCGGGCCCCCGCCCGTGTCGGGGGGTGACGGGTCCCCAGGCGGATCGCCCGACGCCGCCAGGCTGCCGGCCGCGTCCGGCGTGGACGCGGGCGGCTCCGCCTGGCGCGGTTTCGCCATCAATGCCGGCAACGGCCGGGGCTGGGTGGTCGGCTCGGTGGGCAAGAGGCAGGCCGGGCTGCTCACCGACACCGGGCTGGTGAGCCTGGCCGGCTGGGACGGGGACCGGGGCCGGTACGCCACCGCGGTGACCGTCAGCGACGACGGGCGGGTCATCGGCGGTCAGCTGCACGTCGAACCGGAGATCGGCGGGGGCCCGGCGTCGCTCGCCGTCCGCTGGCGCTGCCGCTGACCGCACCGCTCCCCGCCCCGACGGGGCGACCGGGGGCGGCGCGGCGGGTGGCCGGGCGCGGCGACCGCCGCTGACCGGTCCGGGGGTGGTCCCGCACCACCCCCGGACCGGAGCTGTCAGCGCAGCCGGCGGATGTCGCCGTACGCGCGGTAGAAGCCGCCCCGGCCCGACTCGCGGACCTGGGTGACGAGGTAGCGCGCGCCCGGCTCGCGGATGCCCTTGGGGAACTGCACCGACCAGTCCGGGTGGTAACCGGGGGAGAGCACGTGCACGCGCAGCCGGCCCCGGTCCTCGACGCACTGCACGACCACACCGCCGTCGACGTCGCTGGTGACCTCGACGGTCGTCCACGCCGCCGGCTCGGGCAGCCGGGACGGGGCCTTGACGTCGAGCACGTCCGGCACGCTGCCGGCCTCCGCCGCCCGGATGGCCGGCTCGCTGGCGTCGACGCAGGCCAGGTAGCCGCCGGTGGTGACGACGTAGAGCCGCTCGTCGTGGTATTGCATCGAGTAGGCCGAGCCGCAGCCGGTGCCGAGCTTCCACAGCCGGTTGCCGGCGGCGTCGAAGCAGTAGATCGAGGACTGGCTGTCGCCGGCGAAGACGAACCGGCCGCCCTCGGCGGTGGCGCAGGAGAAGACCGGGGCGTCGCACCGGTAGGTGCGCTCGACGCGGCCGCCCTTGGCCAGCCGCACCACCTCCCGGGTGCCGGTGCCGGCGAACACGGCGCCGGGCTCCTGCCAGCCGAAGAGCACCGAGCCGGTGCGGGTGTGCCACAGCTCCTGCCCGGTGCGCCAGTCGTAGCCGGTCACCCCCTGCGAGTGGCCGTGGTAGACCGCGTCGGCGTCGCAGCGCACCATCCACGCCGACCGGCCGCGCCCCGACCGGCGCCAGAGGAACTCGTCCTCGTGGTCGACGGCGGCGATGCCGCCGTCGGCGTCGGAGACGCCCAGCACGCCGTCGTGGATGTCCAGCCAGTAGATGTCGATGTCCGGCGCGATCGCGTACGCGACCCGGGGCACCTTGCCGGACAGGTCGTAGACGTTGCCGTCGTCGCAGCCCGCGTAGATCCAGGCGTCGTCGGCGACGATGCACTTCACCCCGTCGGGGAGGCGGACCTGGTCGAGCACCCGGGCGTCGTGGCCGAGCGTGGTGATGACGCCGCGCTCGTTGCCGACCATGCAGCTCTGCCCGTCGACGAAGATGCCGAAGGCCGGCGCGCCGGAGTCGTAGCGCCACAGCACCGGGGCGGTGCGGGCGGTGGAGCGGGTGCTGACGATCTGCCGCCGGGACACGGCGCGCTTCTGCCGCACGCCGCGCACGGCCGGGGCGTATCCCTTGCGGACCTTCTCGCCGATCTTCTTCGCGGCAGCCGCCCGCGCCCGGGCGTTGTCGGGGTAGGCGGTGGTCTTGACCTGGCCCTGGTCGCCGATCCGGCCGTAGCGGACGGTCAGCGTGGTGTCGTCGACCACGACCTCGTAGAACTTGTGCGCACCATCCTCTTCGGACAGTTCGAGGTAGGTCGTCTCCTGCGACATGGGGGCCTCCGAGGGGTCAGCGACCGACCCGACGTGGCCGGCGCGGCGACAGCGGGCACACGCTAACCGCCACCCCCGACAAGCACCCGCACGCGGGGGCCCTTCCGCCGCCTCGGGCGTGCGGCTCCTCGCGCCCGGGTGGGCCGGCCCCGGACGCCCCGCGGGTGGGGAGTTTCCGGAACCGCGCTCTACTGCCAGGTGGCGGTGTCGGGGTCGATGTGGTGGGCGCGTGCGCTGGCGTCGATGCTTCGACGGAACCACGCGGCGAGGCCGGCGCGGATGCCGTCGTAGTGGGCAGCGAACGCCGGGTCGGCCTCGAACATGCGGCCCAGACAGACCTGCATCTGCCGGGTGAGGGGGAAGTACGACGTGAACACCTCACGGTGCCGCTCGACGAGTCGATCCGCCGCCGGGCTGCCAGGGGTGACACCGGCGTCCATCGCGTCCGCGAGGGCCCGGTCGAGGTCGGCGACGGCGTCGGCGATCGCCTGCCACTCCTCCGGACCGCGAGAGGCCGAGCGTTCGGCGTACTGCTGCCACTGCGTCGTGTCTCCGTAGCGCTGTCGGGCCTGGGCGGGCCAGTCCGGGTTCCACTGGGGGCCGAAGATCGCGGCCTGCTGCTCGGCGGTCAGCAGCAGGCCGCGCTCGTGGGCGGCGATCATCCGGTCCAGGCCGGCGCTGAGCTGCTGGAGGCGGTCGATCCGTTGGGCGATCTGCGTGCGCTGCGCGCGCAGCGCGCCGGGTACGTCCGTGGTCGAGTCGTCCAGGACGGCCCGAATCCTGTCCAGATCGAGGCCGAGTTCCCGGTAGACGACGATGCGGTGCAGGCGGTCCAGATCGCCAGCGGTGTAGAGCCGGTACCCGGCGGCCGTGCGCAGCGACGGTCGCGCCAGACCGATGTCGTCCCAGTGGTGCAGCGCGCGGACGGTCACGCCCAGACGCGTCGAGACCTGACCGACGGTCAGGCCATCGGCGCCAGTGGCATCAGGCATGCCGCTCATTGTCGCCGCGACCGACGCCCGGTGGGGCGGCCCCGATCGCTTCCGGGCCCACGCCTGGTGACCGGCCGGATCGAAGGGCTCCGCCGCGGGAGTCATTTCGGAACGTCGGAATGGTCACCCATGCGCCCCACCCTCCGGCCTCACGCGACGTGAGGGTCAAGCCGGGTCCGTGGTTGCGGGGCCGTCGCCGCGATGCGGCGACGTCGTGGCCACCGCACTAGCGGGCGGTGGCGGTCAGGGCGTCGACGGCCTTGCGGGCGGCGATCAGCACCGGGTCCCAGACCGGGGCGTACGGCGGGGCGTAGCCGAGGTCGAGGGCCGTCATGTCGTCGACCGTCATGCCGTTCCACAGCGCCACCGCGAGGGTGTCGATCCGCTTCGCGGCCTCGGACCAGCCGACGATCTGCGCCCCGAGCAGCCGCCCGCTGGGCTTCTCCGCGATCAGCTTCACCGTCATCGACCGGGCGCCCGGGTAGTAGCCGGCGCGGTTGGTCGACTGGGCGATCACCGAGACGAACTCGAAGCCGGCCGCCGCCGCGTCCCGCTCGCGCAGCCCGGTGCGCCCGACCTCCAGCTCGCAGACCTTGGTGACGGCCGTGCCGATCACCCCGGCGAAGGTGGCGTAGCCGCCGCCGATGTTGATGCCGGCCACCCTGCCCTGCTTGTTGGCGTGGGTGCCCAGGGGCACGTGCACCGGCATCCCGGTGACCCGGTGCATGGTCTCCACGCAGTCGCCGGCCGCCCAGACGTCCGGCACCCCGGGCACCCGCATCCGGCGGTCCACCCGGATCCCGCCGGTGACGCCCAGCGGCAGGCCGGCGGCCTCCGCGAGGGCCGTGTTGGGGCGTACGCCGAGGCCGAGGACGACCAGGTCGGTGGGGATCGGCCCCTCGGCGGTGACCACCGCGGACACCCGGCCGTCGGTCTCCTCGAGCCCGGTCACGGCGAGGCCGGTGCGGATGGTGATGCCGATTCCCCGCATGGCGTCCGTGACCAGCTCGGCCATGTCCGGGTCGACGGTGGACATCGGCTGCTCGGCCTGCTCCACCAGGGTCACGGCGAGCCCGCGCTGGATCAGTGCCTCGGCCATCTCCACGCCGATGTAGCCGCCGCCGACCACCACCGCCCGGCGGGGCCGCGGCTCGGACTCCAGCCAGCCGCGCAGCGCCGCGCCGTCGTCGAGGGTCTGCACGCCGAACACCCCGCGGGTGTCGGTGCGCGCCCAGTCCGGCTTCGTGGGCATCGCGCCGGTCGCGTAGACCAGGGTGTCGAACCGCTCGCGGACCTCGCCGCCGTCCGCGAGGTCCCGCGCGACCACCTCGCGCCGGTCGAGGTCGATGTCGGTCACCTCGTGGCGCAGCCGGACGTCGATGTCGAACTTCTCCCGGAACGTCGCCGGGTCGCGGGCGATCAACTGCTCGCGCTCGGGCACCAGCCCGCTGATCCAGTACGGGATGCCGCACGCCGAGTACGACGTGAAGTGGCCCCGTTCGAACGCGACGATCTCCAGGTCGCCGCGGTCGCGGCGGCGGCGCGCCTGCGACGCCGCCGCCATGCCCGCCGCGTCGCCACCGATGACGATCAACCGTTGCGCCACGGGGACCATCCTGTCACGCGCGACCGTCCCACGGGTCTCGCGCGCGACGTCCTCTCACGCGCGACCCGTCCCGCGGGTCTGACGCGCGACGTCGGAGACCACGTCCACGAGCCTGCCGCCGCGCGCGAAGACGGCACGCTGCCGGGCCGCCCCGCTGCCGTGCCGGCGCAGCCCGCCGATCAGGTCGGTCACCTCGTCGAGGTCGCCGTGCCGCTCCAGCGCCGGGCGCAGCCGCTCGACGAGCTGGTCGAACAGCTCCCACGCCGGCCGCAGCTCCCCGTCGGTGAGGTCGACGCCGTCGCCCTCCAGCCCGTCGTGCGCCGCCCGCCAGTGCGCGGCGACCAGCAGGTGGTGGTCGGTGCGGATGGCCGGGCGGCCGGCGGCCATGTCGTCCAGCGCGGTCGCCACCATGGCCCGCACCAGCGCGGCGACGAGGACCGAGTCGTCCACCGACGGGCAGACGTCGCCGATCCGGATCTCCACCGTCGGATACTTGGCCGACAGCCGGGCGTACCAGTAGAGCATCCCCTCGTCGAGCATCATGCCGCTGGCGATGAGCTGCCGGATCAGCCGCTGGTAGTGCTCGTGGGACTCCAGGAACGGGGTGGGCGCCACCGAGGGCCAGTGCTCCCACTCCACCGACCGCCAGCTCGCGTAGCCGGTGTCCTCGCCCTTCGCGAACGGGGAGTTGGCGGTGACCGCCTGCAGCACCGGCAGCCAGGGCCGGACGTGGTTGAGCACCTGCACCCCGGTCTCCGGGTCGGGCACCCCGACGTGCACGTGCATGCCGTTGTTGCCCGGGCCGGGCACCAGCAGGCGGAACCGTTCGATCATCTGGTCGAAGCGGGGCTTGTCGACCACCGGGGGCACGGGGCCGTCCACCGGGCCGGTCCCGATGGCGAGCAGCCGTACGCCGGCCCGCTCGGCCGCGTCGGCGAGCGCGGCGCGCAGCACGCCGAGTGAGTGCCGGATCGAGGAGAGTTCCAGGCCGGGCGGGCTGCCGATCTCGATCTGGCTGGTCTGGAACTCCCGCTCCACCTGGCCGCGCAGCTCGGGCGGCACCTGCTCCATGACGAGGTCGACGGCGGGCACCGCGGTCCCGGTGTGCGGGTCGACGAGCAGGAACTCCTCCTCCACACCCACCGTCAGCAGATCCGTTCCCTCGACCGTCGCGCTCGGGGCCTCCGCCACCTGGCCGGTCATCGTCACCACCGTCCGTTCGCGCCCGGCCGCGGTCCGTCCGCGCCGGGTCGGCCAGTGGTTACCCAGGGTGTCGGCGGCGGAAAACGCCGTCCTGCGTGTCGACGGCGTGTCGCCATCGCGCGGGCCGGGCCGGGACCGCGCCGATCGCGGCCCCGGGGGGTCCGCGCGTCACCGTCGTCCGGGGTCGTCCTCGCCGGCCTGCACCAGGGCGCGGACCCGGCGCAGCGTCGCGTCCTGGGCCAGGATGGCCTCCCGCCACCGGTCCAGCGTCCGGCGCAGGTCCCAGACCGTGGCCCGGAGCTGCTGCACCTGCTCGCGGGTCGCGTCGAGTTGGGCGCGGGTGACCAACGCCGCCTCCTCGAGTTCGGCGACCCGCGTGCGCAGCGGCTGCACGAGGGTGAGGGCGGCGTCGGTGAGGGTGTCGGCGGCGTCCGCCTTGAACTTGCCCCGCTGCACGACGACCGCGGCGATGGCGGCGAGACCACCGGCGCCGCCGAGGACCCCGAGGACGGAGAGCAGCACCTGCACCCACTGCGGAGCGGCCGGGGCCGACGTGTTCACGTTCCACCTCCGGTGGGGACGGTGCCGCCGGCGGCCAGCCCGACGGGTTCGGTCGACCGGATGGCCCTGGTGAGCCGGCGCAGGTCGAGCAGGATCTGGCCGGCGCGCCATCCCGAGCCGATGGCCACCGCGACGATGAACGACGTCGCGGCGATGCCCTGCCGGCCGGCGACCACCGACAGGGCGACGGCGTACATGCCGGTGATCGTGCCCAGCATCAGCACCGAGGCGAGTTCGATGCCGAGGGCGGTGGAGAGCCGGCCCGGCCAGAGGACGCCGAGCAGCCCGGTGACGCCGACGACGATGAGCCCCGACTCCCATCCCGCCTGGATGGGGCCGGGCATCGCCATCTCCACGGACTGCGGCCGGACGTCGAGGACGATCAGCAGGATCCCGCAGACGGGGGCGGTCGCCAGGATCGCGATCTCGAAGGGCTGCTGCGTTGAGCGGTTGCGGATGTGGGGCACGGCGGCTCCTCGGTGATGGCCCACCACCTCGTCGAGGCGGCCCGTCGGCCCGGGCGGACGCCGGGTCGCCGGGGGTGTGCCGGGAGGGCCCGCTCCCGCTGGCCCGGTCAGCGCGGCGGCGCGCCGGCAGGCGGCGCAGCGTGACCGGGTGACGGCCGGCCGGCGGTGGCCGGTCGACGCTCCAAGTCGTACCACTGTCGCCGCGGCTCCGTCCACCCCGGAGCTGTCATAAAACAGCAGGTCAGCGCGGCTGTGGAGCGCGCGCCGGCGCGCCTTTGGGGCACGTGCCGGCCGCAGCCGGCGCGACCGGCCGGGCTGCCGGGAGCGGCCGCGCCGGGCGGCCCGGCCCCGGCCCGCGGGGCGCGCTCGCCCCGGCCGTCCGGGATGCCGCGTTCGGGCCGGCCGGCGTGACAGCGGGACCTAGGCTGGTCCCGTGCCGAGGGCGTGGGGGATCCTGCTGGGGACGTGGGCGTACGCGCTCACGTACCTGGTCCTGCTCGCCGACCGTCCGGCCGGGCTGCTCGCCGGGGCCGCGCTCACCGCCGTCGTGCTCCTCGCCGTCGTGCTCGCGCTGCACGCGGCGGCCGGCGTCGGTGCTCCCCGGGCCGGCCGCGCCGTCGCCCTGCGGGCCCGGGCCCGTCGTCGCCGGGTGCCCCGGCAGGTCGACCCGGACGCCGCCGGGCGTCCCCGGCCCCGGGCGCCCGGGGCGCACCCCTCGGCCGCGTAGCGCCCGCCGCGCGGCCGATTCCGCCGTCACCCGAGGCCCGGCGACGCCTTTCGTCCCCGCCGGGCCGCCACCCGGAATCGGACCGAGGGGTCACCAAATGCTCGCCTTCGCACCACTGCACGACGCGGTCGGCGCCGCCGGCAGCGCGCTGTCCTGGCTCACCACCCTGCTCGAACCGCTGGCCGGCGGGGCGGCCACGGCCGTCGCCATCGTCGTCCTCACCGTCGCCGTCCGGCTGCTCATCTCGCCGCTGACCCTCGCGCAGGTCCGGGGGGAGCGGCGCCGCGAGGCGCTCGCCCCCGAGGTCCGCGAGCTCCAGCGGCGGTACGCGGACGACCCGGCCCGGCTGCAGGGCGAACTGTTCGCGCTCTACCGGGCCAACGGCGCCAACCCGGTCTCCGGCTGCCTGCCGGTGCTGCTCCAGGCGCCGGTCCTGCTGGTGATGTACCGGCTCTTCACCACCGCCGAGGGCGGTACCGGGCTGCTCGACGAGCGGCTGGCCGGGGTGCCGCTGGGGCAGCACCTCGGCGACGGGCTGGGCGGCGCGGCGGTGCCGCTCTTCGGCGTGCTGCTGGTGGTTCTGCTCGCGCTGGCGTGGTGGACGTCGCGCCGGATCCGGCGCGCGGCGGCCGCGACCGGCACGGTGGCCGGCGCGCCGACCCAGGGGCCGGGCGCGGCCGTGCTCGGCCGGCTGCTGCCGCTGCTGCCGTACGCGACCGTGCTGGTGGCGCTGGTGCTGCCGCTGGCCGCGGTGATCTACCTGGTCACCACGACCGCCTGGTCGGCGCTGGAGCAGGCGGTGCTGCGCCGCCCGCGGCCCGAGTCGGCGGGAGGCATCGATCGACATTGACATCTGCCGGGCCGGCACGTACAACTCCTGAGAGAGCGCTCTCTCGACCGTCCCCGCAGAGAGGCACACCGATGACACCTGCCCCGGCGGCGCCCGCCGCCGCCCCGCCCCACCGACGCCGGCTGGCCCTGGCGTCGGCCCTGCTCACCGCCGTCGCCACCACCGCCCTGGCCGGGATGACCGTGACCGCGAACGCCGCCGTGCCGGCGCCCGCGCCCGGCTGGAGTCTGGTGTGGAGCGACGACTTCACCGGAGCGGCCGGCACGCTGCCGTCCGCGAGCAACTGGATCATCGACACCGGCACCAGCTACCCCGGCGGCCCGCCCAACTGGGGCACCGGCGAGATCCAGACGTACACGAACAGCACCGCCAACGTCAGCCACGACGGCGGCGGCAACCTGCGGATCACCCCGTTGCGCGACGCCTCCGGCCGCTGGACCTCCGCCCGCATCGAGACCGTACGCAGCAACTTCAGGCCCGCGGCGGGTGGCGTGCTCGCCATCGAGGGGCGGATCCAGATGCCCAACGTCACCGGCGCCCAGGCGGCCGGCTACTGGCCGGCGTTCTGGGCGCTCGGCTCGCCCTACCGGGGCAACTACCAGAACTGGCCGGGCATCGGCGAGTTCGACGTGATGGAGAACGTCAACGGCATCAACTCGGTCTGGGGCGTGCTGCACTGCGGCGTGGCCCCGGGCGGGCCGTGCGACGAGTTCAACGGCATCGGGGCGTCCCGCGCCTGCCCCGGCAGCACCTGCCAGTCGGCGTTCCACACCTACCGGTTCGAGTGGGACGCCTCGGCCAGCCCGCAGCAGCTGCGCTGGTACGTCGACGGGCAGCTCTACCACACGGTGAGCCAGACCCGCGTCGGCGAGCCGTACTGGTCGCAGATGACCAGCCACGCCGGCTACTTCCTGCTGCTCAACGTGGCGATGGGCGGGGCGTTCCCGAACGGGGTGGCCGGTTCCGCCACGCCGACCGCCGCCACCGTCCCCGGCCGGCCGATGCTGGTCGACTACGTGGCCGTTTACCACCGGGGCGGCGGCACCACCCCGCCCCCGACCACCCCGCCGCCCGGCGGCGTGCGGGACGCGTACGCGACGATCGAGGCGGAGTCGTTCAGCGCGCAGAGCGGGGTGATCGTCGAGGCGTGCGCCGAGGGCGGCCAGAACATCGGGGCCCTGCGCAACGGCGACTGGGTGCGCTTCGACGACGTCGAGTTCGGCGCCACCCCGCCGCGCGACTTCGTGGCCCGGGTCGCCTCCGGCGCGGCGGCCGGGGCCAGCGGCCTGGTGGAGGTCCGGCTGGACAGCCCCACGGCCCCGCCGATCGGCAGCTTCGCGATCGGGAACACCGGGGGCTGGCAGAGCTGGCGCTCGGTCCCCGGCAACGTCGCGGGCCCGACCGGTCGCCGCACGGTCTACCTGACCTTCACCAGCGGGCAGCCCGCCGACTTCGTCAACGTCAACTGGTTCACCTTCCGCCGCTGAGCGGGGGGGGGGCCCCTCCCCGCCACGCCCTTGCCGGGGCCCTGGACAGAAACAGTTAACAGTCTTAATAATAGGCGTCACTGTTGATGGCAGTGGATGTCGTCCGGGCGTGGAGGGTGCTGTGAAACGATCCAGATCTTTGGTGTTGTCGCTGGTCACAGCAGTGGCGGCGGCGCTTGGTGCGGTGTGGGTGGCGATGCCGGCGTTCGCCGCCGGGGCGACCGCGACCTTCGTCAAGACGTCCGACTGGGGCTCGGGCTGGGAGGGGAAGTACACGATCACCAACGGCGGCGGCACCACGGTCACCGGCTGGAGCGTCACCTTCGACCTGCCCGCCGGGACCACCGTCGGCTCGTACTGGGACGCGCTGCTGACCTCGTCGGGCCAGCGGCACACCTTCACCAACCGGTCGTGGAACGGCAGCATCGCCCCGGGCGCCTCCGTCTCGTTCGGCTTCCTCGGCAACGGGCCGGGCGCCCCGACCAACTGTCAGCTCAACGGCGCGCCGTGCGGCGGCGGCACCGGCCCGACGACCGCTCCGCCCACCACCGCCCCGCCCACCAC
>NZ_JBPQTP010000101.1:0-24097 GCF_051386395.1 Micromonospora sp. URMC 106 | reverse complement strand
CCGCCCCGCCGGCCGGGCCGCCCGCCCCGGCCGTGGTCACCCTCGGCCGGGTCACCGACGTGGCCGACCCCGAGGGGCTGGGCCGGGCCCGGGTCGAGCTGCCCGCGTACGGGGGGCTCGACGCCGGGTGGCTGGCCGTGCTCTGCCCGGGGGCCGGCCCCGGCAAGGGACTGGTGGCGCTGCCGGACCCGGAGGACGCCGTGCTGGTGGTGCTGCCCGGGGGCGAGCCGGCGTCGGGGATCGTGCTCGGCGCGCTGTTCGGCGCCGCCGGGGCGTACGACGCGGGGATCGACGACGCTCGGGCGCGGCGCTGGTCGCTGCGGACGGCGGGCGGCCAGTCGATCGTGCTCGACGACGCCGCGAAGAGCCTGCGGCTCGCCACCGAGGGCGGCAGCTGGCTGGAGCTGACCCCCGAGCTGGCCACCCTGCACGCGGCGACCGACCTGGTGCTCTCCGCGCCCGGCCGGGCCATGGTCGTGCGGGCCCGCAGCGTGGACTTCCTGCACGCGGAGGCGACCGAGGATCCGGCCACCGCCGCGCAGCGGGCCCGCACGCTGGCCCGCGCCCACCACGAAGGAGGCGGCTGATGCGTTGGATCCACCGCGACTCGGTGATCAGGTGTGACCACGACGGGCGGGTCGGCAACCGGGCCTCGCAGGACTGGGTGACGGTCGCCGGCGTGCCGGTGCTGGTGGACGACGACCCGGAGGGGCGGGAGATCACCGCCTGCCCGAACTACGGACCGACGGTCAAGCCGTGCGCGAAGACGCTGCGGGTGCGGGTCGGCTACAGCGACTGGGTGCGCGTCGGCGGCCACCGGGTGGTCCTGTCGCACCTCGACGGGTTCACCGACGGCACCCCGCCCGGCCTGGTCCACCACAGGGTGCGCGACCCCCGGCAGGGCTTCCTGGGAGCGGACCGGTGAGGGCCTTCCGGTTCGTCGGCGCCGGCTTCGACCCCGGTCGCGGCGGCGGGCTCGCGCTGACGGCCGCCGGCGGCCTCGCCATGACCGAGGGCGACGAGACCGTACGCCAGGCGCTGTTCCTGCTGCTCTCCACCACCCCGGGCGAGCGGCTGATGCGCCCCGGCTACGGCTCCCGGCTGCACCGGCTGGTCTTCGCGCCGAACGACGACACCACGGCGGGGCTGGCCATCCACTACGTCCGGGCGGCCGTCGCCCGGTGGGAGCCCCGGGTGGAGGTCCTCGACGTCGACGCCGGTCCCGACCCGGACGCCCCGTGGCGGCTGGTGATCCGGCTCGACTACCGGATCCGGGCCAGCCTCGCGCCGGGGCAGTTGGTGTTCTCCGTCGACCTGCTGCCCGCCGACGACGACCCGGACCAGGGGGGCGGTGGCGCCGCGTGCGGCCCGCCGCCGCCCGGTCGCGTGCCACCGGAGGGAGGGGCGTCATGACGCTGCCCGTGCCGCACCTGGACGACCGCGCCTTCCTGGACCTGGTCACCGAGGCCCGGGAGCGGATCCGGCAGTCCTGCCCGGGTTGGACGGACCTGTCCGCGCACGACCCGGGCGTCGCCCTGCTGGAGGCGTTCGCGCACCTCACCGAGGTGATGATCTACCGGCTCAACCAGTTGCCCGAGAAGGCGTACGTGGCGTTCCTCAACCTGCTCGGGGTGGCCCGGCACGCCCCCACGGTGGCCTGGGCGGACGTGCGGTTCACGCGGGCCGGCGGCGGTGACCGCGGGCCGATCCGGATTCCCGCCGGCACCCGGGTGGCCGCCGCGCGCGGGGCCGACCCTCGGCCGGTCGTCTTCGTCACCACCGAGCCGGCGCTGCTGGCGGCCGGGCAGCACGAGGTCACCGTCCGGATGCACCACTGCGAGCCGGTGGAGGCGGAGCTGCTCGGGGTCGGCACCGGGCAGCCCGGTCAGGTGCTGCGCGCCGCCCGGGCGCCGCTGGCGCGCACGGCCGAGCCGCTCGACCTGCTGCTCGGCGTCGAGGTGCCGGCCGGGACGGTCCAGTTGGGCGCGGCCGCCCGGGAGCACGACGGCCGCACCTTCGAGATCTGGCGGCCGGTGGACAGCTTCGCCGGGCTCGGCCCACAGGACCGGGTCTACCTGGTCGACCGCTGCTCGGGGACGGTCACCTTCGCCCCCGCCCTGGACCTGCGCGACCCGGCCGCCCCCGCCGCCGACGGCCCGGTGACCGTGGCCGCCGTGCCGCCGGCCGGCCGGCAGGTCCGGCTCTGGTACCGGGCGGGCGGCGGGCCGGCCGGCAACGTGGCGGCCGGGACGCTGACCAGCCTGCGCGACCCGCTGCCCGGCGTCCGGGTCGACAACCCCGCGCCGGCGGCCGGCGGGCGGGAGATGGAGTCCATGGAGTCGGCGCTGCTGCGCGGCCCGTACGAGTTCTTCGCGCAGCAGCGGGCGGTCACCGCCCGGGACTTCGAGGTGCTCGCCACCGGCTCCGGCGCGGTCGCCCGGGCCCGGGCCTTCACCCGCGCCGCCGTCTACAGCTTCGCCCGACCCGGCGAGGTGGAGGTGGTGCTGGTGCCGTACGTGCCGGAGGCGGCCCGCCCCGGCGGGCGACTGCCGGTGGCGGTGCTGCGGGAGCACGAGGTGGAGCAGGCCCGCGCCCGGGTCGATGCGGACCTGGAGCGCCGCCGCGCCCTGGGCACCTCGTGCCGGGCGACGTGGGCCCGCTACAAGGCGGTGTCGGTCCGGGCCCGGGTGGTCGTGCGGCGGGAGGAGGACGTCGAGGCGGTCCGCCGGCGCATCCACGACCGGCTGCACTCCACGCTCAACCCGCTGCCGACCCCGGTCAACCCGGCCGGCTGGGCGTTCGGTGAGCCGCTGCGCGCGTCCAACGTGTACCGGCTGTTGGAGCACGCCGAGCCGGGGGTGCGCTACGTCGAGTCGGTCCGCTTCGTCGTCGACGAGGCGCCCGACGCGGAGGTGCGTACCCTCGCCGTGGACCAGTACCAGCCGCGGACCTGGTACGCCGGGCGCGGGCCGGTGCTGTTCCGCTCCACCAACGCCGGCGCCGGCTGGGAGCCGGCCGGCCGGTTCGACGACGGCGAGACGGTGCTGCGGGTGACGCCCGCCCCCGCCCCGGCGCGTCCCGGCGTCGTCCCCCGGCCGGGCTCGGTGGCGGTGGCCACCGTTCGCGCCGGTGGCGGGTCCCGGGTGCACCTGAGCACCGACCTGGGCGAGACCTGGTCGCTGCTGACCGACCTGGACTCGCGGATCACCGACCTCGCCTGGATCGACCGGGACGGCGCGGGCGCGCTGCTGGTCGCCACCGACACCGGCCTGTACGAGGTCTCCCTGCTGCCCGGCGCGGTGCCGTTGCAGATCCTGGTCGACCCCGGCGACGCCGACCGGGGCTTCTACGCCGTCCGCGCGTTCGTCTCGGAGCGGGGCGCGCCGGGGGTGGCGGTCGCCGCGCAGGCCGGGTTCGGGGTCTACCTGTCCACCCAGGCCGGCCGCCCGGGCAGCTTCGCCCACGTCGGGCTGGCCAACGTCGACAACCGGGTGCTCGCCGTCCAGTACGACGGCCCGGCCACCCTGCTGTGGAGTGGCGCGGGCGAGCCGGACCCGAAGAAGCCCGGGCAGGGCTGCTGGCGGGCCCGGCTCTTCGAATCCGACGTGCGGTGGCAGGCGGTGCAGGCCGGCTGGGTCGGCGGCACCTGCCGGGATCTCGCGTTCGCCGGCCCGCTCGCGGTCGCCGCGACGCAGAGCGGCGGGGTGCTGCGGCTGGACACCCTCGCCGCCGCGCCGCAGTGGGCACCGGTGATGGTCAACTGCGGGCTGCCGCTGCGGGACCGCTCCCGGTTCGTGCCGGTGGACGCCGTCGCCGCGACCGGCGGGCCGGACCGGCTGATCCTGGCCGGCGGCGAGCGCGGCGTGCACCGCAGCGCCGACGGGGTCGACTGGGCGGCCAGCGCCAACCAGGCCACCGCCGACGTGGTGACCGTCCCCGACACCTGGCTGCTCTGCTCCGGCGAGCACGACATCGAGGTGGTGCGGCAGGATGCGACGCGCGGCGATTGAGCGGCTGCTGCCCGCGGCGTACCAGCGGGCCAGCGTGCCGGGCAGCGTGCTGTGGGCGCTGCTGGACGTCATGGAGGCGCTGCACGCCCCGGACGAGGCGGTGCTCGCCGACGTCGACGCGCTGTTCGACCCGTACCGGGCGCCGGACGGGATGGTCGCGTACCTGGCCCGCTGGGTGGCGATGGACCACGTGACCGCCGCGCCCCGGCCGGACGCCCCGGCGCCGCTGATGCCGGGCCGGCTGCGGGACCTGGTGGCCCACGGCGCGCTGCTGGCCCGCTGGCGGGGCACCCCGTACGGCATGCGGAAGGCCCTCGAGGTCGCCACCGGGCTGACCGGCTTCGCGCTGGAGGAGCCGGCCGACCGGCCGTTCCACGTCGTGGTCACCGTGCCGCCGGCCGCCGCCGGGCAGCTCGCCGTGATCACCCGCATCGTCGAGGCGGAGAAGCCCGCGTCGGCCACCGCCGAGATCGTCGTCGCAGAGGAGCCACCATGACCACCGAGTGGGCGGTCGTCGCCGCCGCCGAGCAGTTCACCCTGGACGCCCGCAACACCGGCGAGCTGACCTTCACCGTCTCCAACCCCGGCCCGGCCCCGGACACCGTCGTCTTCGACGTGGCGCCCGGCGAGGGCACGCAGCGGTCCTGGTTCACCGTCACCGAACCGCAGCGGGTCGTGCCCGGGCAGGGCTCCGTCTCGTTCCTGGTCCGGCTGGCCGTGCCGCCCGGCACCGCGCCCCGGCGCTACGACATGACCGGGTTCGCGTACTCGGCGAACACCGCGCCGGAGGAGAGTTCCCGCTCCAGCGGGCGGGTCACCTACGAGGTCCGGGCGGTCGCCCCGCCCCGGCGTACGCCGTGGCCGTGGATCGCCGCGGCGGCGGCGCTCGTCCTCGTCGTCGGCGCGGCGGTGGTGTGGCTGGTGGCCCGCGACGGGGAGCCGGCGCCGGCCGAGCCACGGGTGGTCACGGTCGAGGCGGAGCGGCTGGTGCCCGGCGCCGAGGTGCGCTCGCCGCAGGGCTCGGCGGCGAAGGCGGTGGTGCAGCCGAACTGCTGCGGGGTGATCTGGTCGGAGGACGCGCAACTGTTCTTCCTGGGCCTCGCCATCGGCGACCAGGTGACCGTGACGGTGGACATCCCCGCCGACGGCACCTGGCGGCTCGCCGCGATCCGGACCACGTCGTTCGACTACGCCAACACGGTCTTCACCGTCGACGGCGCGCAGGTCGGCGACGCGTTTCTCGGCTTCACCCCGACGGTGACGAGGACGGACTGGCTGGACGTCGGCACCGTCGCCCTGACCAGGGGACCGCACCGGGTCACCCTCGTCGTGGTCGGCAAGACCCAGGGCACGGACCGCTACTTCGCCGGCGTCGACGCGATCCGGTTCACCGAGGTCGTCGCGCCGGCCGACGCCCGATGAGCGGCGGGCAGAAGGCGCTGCTCGCGGCGCTGGGTGTGCTGCTGGTGGCGCTGTTCGCGGTCGCCGTCGGCGCCGGCCGGGACGACCGGGGCGATCCCGGCGCCCGCTCCGCTCTGGTGGAGCGGCTCGGCCGGCTCGGCGGCGAGCGCGCCGCGGTGGACCCGGCGACGGTCGGCGCCGACTGCGCCGAGGGCGGGCGGCTGGTCTTCGCCGGCGGCTGCGTGCTGCGCGTCGCCGACCCGGGCGAGCTGCGGACGCTGGTCCTGCGCAGCGCGGCGTCGTTCACGGTCGAGGCGCCGGCGCCCGGCGACGCCGAGTTCACCGTGCGCGACGAGGTCACGCCGGCCGGGGACGGCACCGGGGCGGTCGCCCGGATCGCCGTCGACCGCGCCACCGACGTGCTGCTGCGCTGCCCCGGCCTCGGCACCTGCACGGTCACGGTCGCCACGTCCTGACCATCGAGAGGCGCGACATGGATGAGCTGCGGAAGCCGTTCCTGCTGCTGGCGATGCTCGCCGTCGGCCTGGCGTTCGGCGTCGAGCTGGGCGCCGGGCTGCTCACCGGCGGCGGGGACGCCGGCGCGGCGCTGCGGGACAGCGCCGGGGCGCTCGGCGTGGAGGTCGCCGACGTGTCCGGGGTCAGGGAGCCGGCCGGCCGGGGCACCGGCTACCTGGCGCTGGTCGACGCGGTCGCCGTCTGGACGACCGGGCTGTTCTGCCTGAGCCTGGTGCTGCCCGACCGGGTCCAGGGGCGGGTGCAGGGCGTGGCCACGCTCGTCTTCTCGATCGTGCTGATCATCGTGGCGTTCGTCGCGCTGCTGGTCGCCTTCGTCGAACTCACCGTCATGGTGTCGCTGTTCCTGGCCCCGCCGTTCGGCACGCTGGCCTACCTGGCGCTGTGGGGGTTCTTCCCGGTCGGTGACGCCTCGGTCCTGCTCGGGCTGGTGCTGCTGCTCAAGCTCGCCTGGGCCGGGCTGCTCGTGGCGGCCCAGCCCCGCTTCGCCCAGAACAAGGGACTGGTGCTGCTCGCCCTCACCGCGCTGCTGTGCACCGTCGTGCTGGAGTTCCTGCACCGGCTGGTGCCGGTGATCCTGGTCAGCGTCGTCGACGACCTCGGCGCGCTGCTCTTCGCCGTGGTCGCCCTCGTCTGGGGGCTGGTGCTGCTCATCGGGTCGATCCCGGCCGTCGTGAAGGCGGTCCGCGTCACCGGCGCCGCCGCCGAAGGCTCCGGCGGCTGACCCCCGCCCGCCGGGTCCGCGCGGGGCAGAGTCCGCCCGATCCGGTACGCCGGGGAAACGAACGGCGGGAACGACCCCCCGGGTGCGGGTCGGGTCACGTCGGTGGACGGTTCAACCGGTGCCCCGGTGGGGAAATGTGCCTCCGGCGGGACGGTGAGGGGCACGGTGCGGCTGCTTGCGACCCGGGAATCAGCAGGGGGCAGGGGGCCGGACGTGGACTTCGAGCAGCGCGTCGGAGCGGTCGACGGGGCGTCCGTCCACGACCTGTTCCCCGGCGACGACCCGACCAGCGCCGCGCACCGGGCCACCGACTGGGCGGCCACCCCGCTCGGGCCGGTGGCGGGCTGGCCGGCGGAGCTGTGCGCCGCCGTGCGCACCGTGCTGCCGTCGAAGATCCCGATGCTGCTGTGGTGGGGCACGGAGCTGGTGCAGATCTTCAACCACGCGTACACGCCGCTGCTCGGCGACAAGTACCCGGAGGCGATCGGGCAGGCCGCCCGGGAGTGCTGGGCGGAGATCTGGGACGTGGTCGGCCCGATGACCGAGCGGGCGTCCGCCGGCGAGCCCGTCTACTCACGGAACCAGCTGTTGCTGATGCTCCGGCACGGCTACCTCGAGGAGTCGTACTGGACCTTCTCCTACAGCCCGATCCACGCCGGCGACGGGCGGGTCGGCGGCGTCTTCGTCGCCACCTCCGACGTGACCGCCCGGGTGGTCGGCGAGCGGCGGCTGGCCCTGCTGCGCGAGCTGGGCGAGCTGTCGATCGCCGAGGCCGACAGCGCCCGGGACGCGGCCCGGGCGGTCGTCCGGGTGCTCACCGGCAGCCCCACCGACATCCCGGTCGGCGCGATCCTGCTGCGCGACGAGCGGCCATCGGACGGGGCGGAGGGCGGCCTGCTCCTGACCGGCGACGAGGCGAGCCCGGTGGCCGGCTTCGGGGCGTCGGGCCCGGCCGGGCGGCCGGCCGCCCTGGACGGGCTGCCCGAGGTGGCGGAGGCGCTGCGTGCCGGACGGCCGCGCGTGGTCACCGGCTTGGCGGGTCGGGCGGGCGACGCGCCGCACCCCGCCGGGACGGGCGGCCCGGAGCCGGTGCAGCAGGCGCTGGCGTTGCCACTGCTGGCGACGGGGCGTGACCGGCCCGTCGGTGTGCTCGTGGTCGGCGTCAGCCCCTACCTGGCGCTCGACGAGCCGTACCGGCACTTCCTCGACCTGGTGGCCAACCGGGTCTCGACGGCGCTGAGCGACGTGCTGGCGTACGAGGCGCAGCGGCGGCGGGCCGCGGCGCTGGCCGAGCTGGACGCGGCGAAGACCGAGTTCTTCACCGACGTCAGCCACGAACTGCGCACCCCGCTGACCCTGATCGCCGGCCCGGTGCGGGAGAGCCTCGCCGACCGGCGGGAGCCGCTGCCCCCGGCACAGCGCGAACGGCTGGAGCTGGTGCACCGCAACACGGGCCGGCTGCGCAAGTTGGTCGACGACATGCTCGACTTCGCGCGCATCGAGGGCGGCCGGTTGGACCCGGAGCGGGTGGAGACCGACCTGCCGGCGCTCACCGTCGGCGTCGCCGAGTCGTTCGCGTACGCCATGCGCCAGGCCGGGCTCGGCTACGAGGTGGACGCGGCGGCGCTGCCGCGCACCGCGTACGTGGACCGCGACATGTGGGAGAAGGTCGTGGTCAACCTGCTCTCCAACGCGCTGAAGTACACCCTCGCCGGGGCGGTGCGGCTGCGGCTGCGCGGCGACGACCGGCACGTCACGCTGACCGTCGAGGACACCGGTGTCGGGATCCCGGCCGACCAGCAGCCGCTGCTGTTCCGCCGGTTCCACCGGGTGCGCGGCGCCGGCGGCCGGTCGCACGAGGGCACCGGCATCGGGCTGGCCCTGGTGCAGGAGCTGGTCCGGCTGCACGGCGGCGAGGTGGGTGTGCGCTCCGTGGAGGGCGAGGGCTCGACGTTCACCGTCCGGCTGCCGTACGGCCGGGCCACCGCCGTCGGGGCCGCCGGCGCGGGTGGCGGCGCACCCGCCGGCGGGGCCTCGACGGCCGACGAGCCGGCCCGCGAGCCGTACCTCGCCGAGGCCCTGCGCTGGCTCCCCGAGGCCGCGCCCGCGGGCGCCGACGCGGCCGGCGACGGGCCTCGGGACGCCGCCACCGTCCTGGTGGTAGACGACAACGCGGACGCGCGCGCGTTCCTGACGAGCCTGCTCGCGCCACACCACCGGGTGGTCGCCGCCGCCGACGGCCGGGAGGCGCTCGACCGGATCGCCGAGCGGGTGCCGGACCTGGTGCTGACGGACGTGATGATGCCCCGGCTGGACGGCTTCGGGCTGGTCCGGGCCCTGCGCGACGACCGCCGCACCGCCGGGCTGCCGATCCTCATGCTCTCCGCCCGGGCCGGCGAGGAGGCCGCGGTGGAGGGGCTGCGGGCCGGGGCCGACGACTACCTGGCCAAGCCGTTCTTCTCGGACGAACTGCTGGCCCGGGTCGGCGCGCACCTGGAGCTGGCCCGGCTGCGCACCGAGGAGGCGAGCTGGCGGGCCGCGCTGATCGAGTCGTTGCAGGACGCGTTCGCCGTCATCGACGCCGACGGCACCCTGATCGAGGCGAACGACGCGTTCTGCCGCCTGGTCGGCGTCGCCCGGCTGGCGACGCCGGTCGCGCCGCCGCACCCCTGGTGGCCGAAGGTCAGGGCCGAGCCGGCCGACCGCCGGCGCCTCACCGGCGTGCTGCGCGCCGCCCGGGACACCGAGCGGGGGCGGGTCACCCTGCCGCTGCGGCACGCCGACGGGCACCGGGTCTGGGCCGAGGCGGTCTACAACTCGCTGCGGGAGCCGCGCAGCGGCCGCCGCCTCTACGTCGCCACCCTGCGCGACGTGACCGCCGAGGTGGAGGCCACCGCGCGGCAGTCCGCGCTGGCCGCGCTCTCGGGCCGGCTCGCCCGCGCCACCGACGTGGCCGAGGTGCTCGAGGCCGGCCTGTCCGAGCTGTGCACGCTGCTGGCCGGCACCCGTGGCCTGGCCGTCTGCGCCGACGCCGCCGGCACCCCGCTGGTGGTGACCGAGGGGCTGACGCTGACCGAGCCCGTCCAGCGGGCCCTCGACGGGCTGTCCGCCGAGGGCGAACCGCGGCTGGTCCTCGACGACGCGGGCCGGGTGAGCGCGCTCGGCGCCCGCATCGAGCCGGGTGGCCCGCCCGGCGGGGTGTGGCTGGAGCTGGACCCGCCCCGGCCGGTGCCCACGGTGGACCGGCCGCTGGTGCGCCAGCTCTGCGCCGCGCTGGCCCAGGCGCTGGTCCGCGCGCGGGCGTTCGAGACGCAGCGGACGGTGGCCCTGGCCATGCAGCGGGCGATGCTCGGCCCGGTCGACCTGCCTGCCGGTTTCGCGACCCGCTACCAGCCGGCGGTGGCGCCACTGGAGGTCGGCGGCGACTGGTACGACGTGGTCCAGCTCCCCGGCGACCTGGTGGGCGTGGTGGTGGGCGACGTGGTGGGCCGCGGTCTGCCCGCCGCCACGGTGATGGGCCAGCTACGCAGCGCCTCCCGTGCCCTGCTGTTGCAGGCCAAGAGCCCCGCGGAGGTGCTGTCCGCGCTGGACGACTTCGCCCGCATGGTGCCCGGCGGCGCCTGCACCACCGTCTTCTGCGCGATCATCGACCGTACGCTGGGCGTGCTGCGCTACTCGTCGGCGGGTCACCCGCCGGGCATCCTGGTGCACCCGGACGGCTCCGCCGACCTGCTGACCCGCGCCGGCTCGGTGCCGCTGGCCAGCGTCGCCGTGCCCGGGCGGCCGGAGGCCGGCGCGCGGCTGCGGCCCGGTTCGACGCTGCTGCTCTACACCGACGGCCTGATCGAGCGGCGGCGGGAGCTGATCGACGCCGGCATCTCCCGGGCGGTCGCCGCGCTCACCCAGGGCCGCGAGCTGCCCGAGGGGAAGCTGGCCGACCGGATGGTCCGGGACCTGCTGCCCGACACCCGCAACGACGACGTGGCGGTGCTGGTCTACCGGCACCGCGAGCCCTCGGCCTTCGCCACGGCGCTGACGGCCGACCCCGGACAGCTCGCGCCGGCGCGGCAGGCCCTCAGGGAGTGGCTGGGCGGCCTCGGCATCGGCGCGGCGGACGTCGACGCGGTGCTGATCGCGGCCGGTGAGGCGTGCGCCAACGCGATCGAACACGGCTACCGGTTCGCCCCGGGCGCGTCGGTCACGGTCCGGGGGCGGCTGCGCGCCGACCGGCTGGAGGTGGTGGTGAGCGACACCGGCGGCTGGCGGGAGACCACCCCGGACGACAGCGACCGGGGCCGCGGTCGGCTGATCATGGCCCGCCTGATGGACGAGGCGACCGTCGACGGCAGCGCCGACGGCACCACGGTACGCCTGGTCAAGCGCGTCTCGGCCGCCTGACGCTCCCCGCAGGACGCGGCCCGTCGGGCGGGTGTCGCCCGGCGCCGGCGCTCGGGTGGGCGACGGCCGGGGCCGGCCCGTCGGGTGGGCGCCGACCGCGGCCGGCGCGTCGGGTGGGTGGCGGCCAGGGCCGGCGCGTCGGATGGGTGTCGACCGCGGCCGGCGCGTCGGGTGGGCGACGCCAGGGGCCCGCGGCATGGTGAAGATCGGCTATAAGTGGCGCATGGAGTTTCCCGCCTACCTGGCCACCATGCCGATGCACGCGATCACCGAGATCCACGGCGAGCCCGGCCTGCTGGCCCGGTTCCGGCTGGAGGTGCGCGCGTTCGACGAGGCCGCCCAGGGGCGGCTCACCGAGGCCCTCGACCTCGCCGCCGAGCTGCACCGCGACGACCGGCGGGTGCGCGAGCCCTACCTCAACCACCTGCTGCGGGTGGCGATCCGGATGATGCACCACTACCAGGTCCGCGACGTCGACGTGATCGTCGCCGGCCTGCTGCACGACGCCGTGGAGGACCACCCCGACGAGCTGGCTGCGTCGTCCTCCGGCGACATGGCCGGGGCGCACGCCGGCGAGGACGCCACCGCCGCCGCGCTGGCCGTCCTCGCCGAGCGGTTCGGTCCGCGGGTGGCGCGCCTGGTCGCGGCGGTGACCAATCCGGCGTACGACCCGGCGCGCGACAAGCACGTCCAGTACCGGGAGCACGTGGCAGCCAGCCTGGACCGGGAGCTGTGGGCGCGGGTCATCAAGATCTCCGACTTCACCGACAACGGGGTGGGCGTCATCCACACCGTCGGGCCGAAGGTGACCTCGTCCGCCCGCAAGTACCGGCCGCTGGTGCCGGTCTACCGCGACCTCGTCACCCGGCCGGACACTCCTTTGTCGGCGCCGGTGAAGCGGCACATCCTCGACCAGCTCGACCTGGCCGAGGAACGCTTCAGCGCCATCCTCGACCAGCCGGTACACCCGAACTGACCGCATCCCTCACGACCGGTTGAGGCTCAACCTCGACTGCGGGTCAGGCCGCCTCGTAGCCAGTGTCGATTGCCATACCTGGAAGTCCGCGTTCGGTCGGTCGGCCCGGCGGCCGGCACCTCCACAAGCGACACGATCACGGCTCGCGCATCCAGAGCTTGGGATCGTTCACGAAGACACCCTTGCCCTGGTGACGACGGATGACCCGCAGCGCCTCCAGTCGGGCATAGGCCATCTGCACCGTTCCGTGACTGACGCCGTAGCTCTCGCGCATCTCGGCGATCGAGGGCAGCTTGTCCCCCGGCTTCAGCTTCTTGGACCTGACGTCGGCGATCACATCGTCGGCAATGCGCCAGTAGTCCGGCACTTCTCGCATGGCACTCCTCGCGTGGCAATCCGATTCGATCACACCGCGACGCGCCTAACAAGCAGCGTTGACTTGACTGACATGTCTAGCTAAGTTGATTGAGAGCCGATCCTCGCGTGGCAACGAGTTTGGCTCATCCCCCTGGTCGGGGCGGGTGTCCGTGCCCGTCCCGACCCGCCGGGCTGCTCTGCTGTCGTACCGCTGAACAGAGCTGCGGCGGTGGAGCGGGCGGGTCGTCCGCCGGCCCTCGCGGACGACCCGCCCTTCCATACCCACCGCGAGGAGCCTCTGCGCTCCCGCCTGCCCGCAGAGAGGATCGTCGTGGCTCAGGTGTATCGAGGTGGAAGGCCCTACCCGGCCGGTTACCCGGGCCGGTTGACGCCGCACGAGGTGCGGACCCGCGAGTTCGCCGCGCGTCGACGCGGCGTCGACCCCGTGGAGGTACGCGAGTTCCAGGCCCGGGTGGCCGACGAGCTGGCCATGCTCAACGAGACGGTGCGGCTGCTCAGCCAGGAGAACGACCGGATCAGGCGGGCGCTGCGCGACTGGCAGGCCATGCACGCGCGGGAGTGCCGGCCGCCGCAGGAGTACCACCACCACCACCCAGGCCACTGGTGACCGCGCGACCCTCCCCCGGCGACCTGCTCGTCGTCGACGGCCGCGCCTCGGTGCAGTTCGGCGGGGACCGCGCCCTGACCTTCCGCGTCGTCTCGGTCTGCGACCAGCCGACGTACGCCGGCTGGAGCTGGCTGACCGGCTACGTCCTCGACCGTCGCGGCGAGGCCACGGCGAAGCGCGAGATCTACGTCCAACTCACCGGCCTCCGCCCCATCGTCGGCCCGCCGACCCCACAATGCGCGCATACAAGCGCGGGTTCCCGACGGTGCCAGGACATGCTCAGCCAAGTGCCGTGATTCGCTATCGCGCGCTGCGCAGCTTGAGGATGTACGCCGCGGTGAGCGCGACGGCACGGTCTGCGTCACGCGACAGATCCGCGAGGGCACGTGACGCCGTGGTCCCCGGGATATCCGCGAGCGCCTGTGTCAGCCGTCGACGGGTGGACGATTCAGCGGCGCCGTGGGCGAGGCGATCCACGAGCCTGGTAGCGATCTGATCCGCCAACGCGGGATCACCCGCCAACGCGCTCAGCGCATCGGCCGCGTCGACGTCATTCGCCTCCTCGACGACCATGTCGATGAGCGTCGGGATCGCGTCGGCTCCGCCACGTGCCCCGAGCGCCAGAGCCGCATGCCTGCGGACCACGATGTCGGGGCTGGCGAGGGCCTCCCGCAGCAGTACGGTCGCCTGACCGTTCGGGATCTCGGCGATGGCCTGGACGGCACGTTTCCGCACCTCGGCCGCGGATGAGCGGAGGCCCTCGGCCAGCAGCGCCAGTCCGCCGTCGCCCGATCGCGCCAGAGCCCATCGAAGGGCTCCGGCGACGTTCGGGTCCGTCTCGCTCAACGCCGCATCGACCAGTGCTTCCACCGGCACCGGAACCTCTTCGACCGAGGACAGGGCCGCGCGCTGGCGTTTTCCGGCGCTCTCCGACCCCAACGCCTGGAGTAGCGCGACGATCTGGAGGACGTCCTCCCAGGCGGCGGGTTCCGCGGCACCGATCCGACGCAGTCGGGTGAGCAACTCCGTCTCCGCCGCGATGCGTTCTCGCGTCTGGCGGATGAGGTCGTCGACGAGCTCCGAGGGCGTGAAGCCGGGATCGTCGAGCGCGCGCCCGACCTCACGCAGCGACAACCCCAACGACCGCAGGCTCTCGATGTGGAAGATCCGCCGGATGTCCTCGCTGGAGTACTCGCGATAGCCAGCATTGGTACGACCGGTGGGCCGCAGCAGGCCGAGCGAGTCGTAGTGCCTGAGCATGCGGGCGCTGACCCCGGACCGTCGTGCCACCTCACCGATCAACACTGCCTCTCATCCCTCCTGGCTGGTCCTGCCGAGGGCCACGATGCGCTTGGCCTCCTCGATAGCGAACTCGAATCCGGCATCCGGGTCGCGCAACAGCCGTTCGGTGGCGATCGCGTGCTGACGTACGCGCGGGTCGGGATCCGTCGTCGCGGCGCGCAGGATCGGCATGATCACCTCACCGAGCGCGATCAGCGCCCGGCTGAGGCTCAACTGCGTCTCCCGCTCGCCGCGCCCGAGCTGTGTCGCCAACACTCCGGCCAACTCCGGTTCCTCACCCTCAGGCACGAGTACGGTCGCTGCTCGCCAGGCGCTCCGCGCCACCTCGTCGTCGGCGTCGGCCAGCAGCGCCCGGGTGATCGCCGGCCACGCCTGCCGATCCCCGATCTTGGACAGCGTGTGCAACGCCTGGCTTCGTGCCCGCGCCCGCTCCGAGCGGAGTTCGTCGACGAGCTTGGGAACCGTCATGGATGCCGGGTGCCGGGTGAGTGCCCACGTCAGCATCTCGCGCACGTAGAATTCGGGTTCGATCGCGCAACGTTCGATGAGCTTGTCGATGAACCGCGGGTCTGGGGTCGTACCGACCGCCAGCGCCGCCCGCAGCCGCACGGACGAATTACCGTGCTCCAGCCCCCGGAGAGCTCGAACCGTATCCGTGTCTTGTTTCGACATGGTTGTCGGACCACCTCCTCGGCCACAGTCAAGGCCTTGTCACTGTGTCAAGGTCAAGCGGTGCCGTGCGACGGCCAGGCCATCACGTCCACTGCGGCAGCCCGTGGCGTCGGAACATGTCCGCGGCTTCCTTCAGGATGCCCTGCGGCACATGGGCGACCGGAGCCCGCACCGAGGCGGGAGGGAACTGCTCTCCCTACTCCGCCACGCCGAGGCCGCCGCACGGGATAAAGGTCAGCAGGTCAGCAGGTGACGGTGACTCGCCGTTCCGATCGCGGACCCTTCCCGGGTGAGCGTTCGGCACAGGGCCAGGAGCAGCAGGTTGCAGGTGACCAGTGGGACGCCGGCGAATTCGCTGTCCAGCAGCCAGAAGACCTGCACGACGAGCACCTGCACCATCAGTGCGACCTCGAACAGGCCGAGCGCCGACGCGAGCCGTCCCCTGTTCCACCGCCACAGCCCGATGACCGCGAGCGCGAAAGAGGCGGACGCGAACGCCGCGTACACGGCGTTCGACACGGTCGCGTTCCTCGACAGCAGCACCAGTGGGCGGCCCAGCGAGATCAGCGTGAACAGCACGACCGCCGGCGCGGCGGCACGGTGGACGAACGGCCGACGGCAGAAGCGGCTCCACGCTGAGCGGCAGAGCACGCGCAGCCGGTGTGGTGTGGACCGCGGCGAGGTCGGCGCGGGCCGGGCATTCGGTGGCCCCACCGCGACGGATGCTCCGGCGTCACCGAGCAGCCGGAGGCGGTGCAACGCCCGCTCGTACTCGGCCCGGTCGGCGGCTCTGGCGAGGTCGTCCGCCACCTGCTCGACGGAGTTGGCGAGGCGTTCTCGCTGGCTCAACGGTCGCCGCACGACGCCGAGCCTGACCAGGACGTAGACCACCACGAAGGTGCCGTGGACGATGGCGGCGACCGGCTCGTAGAAGTAGTTGTTGTCCGCCGTGACGAACTTGCCCACCTCGTCGATGAACAGGCCGAAGCCCACGCCGGAGAGGACCGCGGCGGCGTTCTTCGCCGCAGGGCCGAGAAACAGCATGGACAGCAGCTGGCCCGCCAGCATGCCCAACCCACCCCACAGCACGTGGGCCACATGCAGACCGCCGCCACCGAGCTGCGGAAAGCCGGTCATCTTGAGGAAGACCCTGGTGGCCAGGACGGCGACCACGGCGCTGACGACGAAGAGGTCGAACCGGTCGGCGGCCATCGCATCCCTGACCAGCACACGTGTCCCTACCGGCGTCCGTCGCCGCCCGGGGGGCGCTCCCGTCGGTGGCGAGGCGTCGATCGCCCCGGGCGGTCCAGGCGTACGTCTACTCACGCCCCGATACTCCGCAACCGCAACGGCGTCGGCATCGGGAGGATCCCCGATCTTCTCCCCTCGGTGGGCGTACGGGCAATGCCCTCGACGGGCGGTCGCGCGAACGACCCCGCCTGGGACGGCCCCGTGACACCAGCTCCTATGCTGCACGGGATGACCACGGTGACGGCGGAGCAGCTCGCGACCGCTCGGGGCTGCGTGCTCGGGCTGATGCTCGGTGACGCCGTCGGCGCGACGGGCGGCAGGGTGCCGGCGGCCGGGCCGTTGCGGGCGACCAGCGCCGGGCAGCTCGCCTGTTTCACCGTCGACGGCCTGATCCGCGCCCACGTCCGCCACAGGCACCGGGGCATCTGTCACCCGCCGAGCGTGGTGTGGGAGTCGTACCGGGGCTGGGCTGCGATCCAGGGCATCCCCGGCTTCGAGGTCAGCGGCGAGGGCCATTGGCCGGCGGGCTGGCTGACGCAGGTGCCGGCGCTGGCGGAGCGGCGTGGATCGGCGCCGGCGACGGTGGCGGCGCTGCAACGGCGGAAGATCGGCACGATCGACGACCCGAACGGCACGAGCACCGGGGCGCACGCACTCACCCGGACCCTGCCGGTCGGCCTCTACCCGTGCGATGCGGCGGAGATGGCCGCCCTCACGCACGCGGGTGACGCCGTGGGTGCGGCCGGGCTGGCTGGGGCGGTGGTTCGCCTCCTCGCCGCGGGAGGTCAACTCGTGGCGGCCTTGGAGAGCGTGGTGCGGGACCCCGGGGATTGGTCCGAGACGGCGGAGCGGTCCCTGGCTCCCGCCCTGGCCGCCGCCGGGTCGGGCCCCGCCGCGCTGCGCGAGCTGACCCGCCTCGCACCCGACGCGAGAGCGGTTTCCGCGTTGGCCGGTGGGGTCTATGCCGTCGCCTGCTTCCCGGGGCGGGAGACGGTGCGCGAGGCCCTGTCGTTCGCCGCCTCGGCTGGCGACGGCGGCCACGCCGCGACGGTGGCCGGCGCCCTGCTGGGTACGGCGCACGGGCCGGACGCGCTCCCCGTCGACTGGCTGTCCCGGATGGAGTTGGCCTGGACGGCCGACACGCTCGCCCGCGACCTCGTCACCGAGCTTCACGACAGCCCTTCGGGAGGCGAGTACTTCCCCCCGACCGATCCCTACTGGCGGACCCGCTACCCCGGCTGACGTCGGGTGGAGGTGATCCCGTCGCCGGCGGCGGGGCGGCCGTTGCCGGACCCGCCACCCGTTCGGGCGGGCCACGGCGGGACCGGCCGCCGCCAGCGCCGCCACCGGTCGCCGTGCCGCCCAGGGATCAGGCCGGCACCGAACAGCGGGCGCCGACCCGCCGCTCGCCCTTCGCACCAACGCAAACCCCGAGGGTCAAGCCTGTGCGGAGGTCTCCGGCGTCCGCCGCGACGCCCCGCTCGCCCGGATCTCGTCAAGCCTCGCTTCCAGCACCGTGGCCTGGGCGACAGAACCGCCACGGACGCCGAGGCCGCCCCGGGCGGCGCGGTAGAAGTGGTCGCGCGCCTCGTTGGCCCGGTGCAGCAGGTCGGCGTGGTCGTCCCCCTGGGTGAGCCCCCGGGCCACCCGCTCGATCCGCCACACGGCGTCCCGCCAGTCGCGGGCCGCCGACACCGTCGAGGCGTCCCCGAGCAGCAGGACGCTCTCCCAGGCCAGCGTGTGCCGGACGTCCGCGTCGGCCAGGCGGGCGAGGCCTTCCTCCCGGTCCATCCGGTGCCCGCGCGAGTGGGGTCGCTCATCGGTGAGCATGCGCACGGCGACGGCGTGGATCTCCTTGATGACCCGCGCGAACTCGATGTAGGCGTCGAGCCGCCGATCGTCCCAGCGAACGGACTGGTTCCGCTTCCACCGGGTGCGATCGGCGACGGAGGTGGCGACGATCGTGCCGATGGTGCCGATCAGCACGCCGATCAGGGCGGGCAACTGCGCGATGACGCTTCCCATGGCTGCGAGCCTGCCAGCCGGCGGCAAGGGCCGGGGGCCCGCCCGCCTCGGGTGCGGGGCCCGAGCCGCCCGTCCGGGTCACCCGCCGAGGATGGGGGGCGGCGTACGCGTCCAGGCCCAGGTCTCCAGCACGCGCCGGTCGACCAGCACGATGCCGAGCTGTCGAGCGAGCCGCACGCCGTCACCGGCGGTGAAGAACCCGTTGGTGACGATCATGCACAGCTCACCGCCGTGCACCTGGCGGCAGGTGCCGGCGAACCGCTGGATGGCGGCGCTGCCGACCCGGTTCGTGGGGCTCTGCCGCTTGCACTGCACCACGGCGCGCCGGCCGTCCGGGGCGATCGCCGTGACGTCCGCTCCCCGGTCCCCGGCGCCGCCCCGCACCCGGACGTGCTGGAACCCGGACGCTTCGAGCAGCCTCGCGACCCACTGCTCGAACTCCGCCCCGGTCATCGCGTCGGTCACCGCGACGGCCCGGTCACGCTCGGCCTGCTCGGCCCGCCGACGTGCCACCTGCCTGGCCCGGACCGACAACAGGACGGTGGCGACCCCGACGGCGACGACGGCCGAGAGAGCCGACCAGTAGGGGTGCTGCTCGACGAATTCGACGATCAGGGCGACGGCGACGACGGCCGCGCCGCCGAGGGCGAGAACCCAGCCGTTCCCCGAGTGGCTTCCGGAACGGCCACGCCGCGCGGGCCTTGCGCCGCGGGCGGGCCGCCGCCTGCGGTAGTGGGCCCGCACCCGGGCCCCGTTCCGGCGGACGTGCGACCTCACGTACGGCATGGGGCACCTCCCAGGGGTCGGGCACCCAGCTTCCCGCCCCGGTGTGACACACACGGTGCACGCACGTCGCCACTGTCGGCTACCCGTCACTTCGCGGATCGGCCGCAGGTCGGCCGTGGAGCGCGGGCCACCGAAGGACGTCCGACCGCCTTCCTGCGACCCTCGGGACGGCCTCGATCAGAAGTGGCGGCCAGGACGGACGACGCATGTGCTGGTGATCCGCGTCCATCCCGTGCTGCGCGCAACTTCGGCGAAATAGCGGCCTCCGACAGCCCGCGAGGCAACTATTTCCCCGAAGTTGCGCACCCCGACGCGTGCCCGACGCGACCCGCCGGTGCCCGACGCGCGGCGGCCGGCCGGGCGGGCCGCGCAGCGCGGGTGCGGCCGGGTCAGCTCGGGACGTCGCGGCGGCGGAAGCCGGTCAGGCCGGCCGCGAGCAGCGCCGCCGCGATCGCGGTCAGCACGACGAGCGGCAGCGCCGCCGGGTCGACCGCCGGCGCCGAGGGCACGTGGGTGTACGGCGACAGGTTCAGCGCCGCCTGCGGCAGGTCGAGCACCGCGCCGAGCTGCCCGAGCAGCAGGAACCCGATCAGCGCCGCCCAGGAAAGCGCCACCGACCAGCGCGGCAGCAGCCCGAACAGCGCCGTCACCACCCCGGCCACCACCAGCAGGGCCGGCAGCCGCACCAGCGCCGCCGCGCCCAGCTCGGCCGCCTGGCCTAGGGGGTCGCCGGCGACGACGCCGTAGCCCAGCCCGGTGGCGAGGCCGCCCAGCAGCACCAGGGCGAGCGCGCCGAGCGTCGCGGCGGCCACCTGGGTGGCCAGCCAGCGGGTGCGACTCACCGCCGTGGCCAGCACCGCCTCCAGCACGCCGTCGGTCTCGTCGCCGCGCGTGCGCAGCAGCGCCTGCACGACGTACGCCCCGATGGTCAGCGCGAACAGCCCCAGCATCGCCGCCAGGTACGCGTCGATCAGTTTCGCGCCGCCGCCCAGCGCGCTGATCGCCTCGGCGGCGGCCGGGTTCTCCTCGATCATGGCGTTGAACTCGTCGCCGGCGATGCCCATCGAGAACCCGAGCACCGCCACCCCGATCGCCCAGCCGAGCAGCGCGCCGCGCTGCAACCGCCAGGCCAGCCCGGCGGGGCTGAGCAGCCGGGGCGCGGCCGTCGCCGGCCCCCGCCGGGGCGCGACCAGCCCGGCGCCGACGTCCCGCCGCTCGGCGAGCGCGTAGGCGAGCGCCACGCCGGCGGCCAGCAGCGCGACGGGCAGCGCCAGCGTCCACCACCGTTCGCCGCCGAACGCGCGGACCTGGTTGCCCCAGCCGAGCGGGGAGAGCCAGGACGGCCAGGCGCTGACCACCCGCGTGCCGCCGTCGGTCTGCTCGCCCAGCACGTCGCCCGCGGCGCGGAGCAGGAAGGCGATCCCGACGGCGGCGGCGGCCAGCGCGTTCGCGCCCCGGGACGTGACGGGGATCTGGGCGGTGACGGCGGCGACCCCGGTGAAGGCCACGCCGACCCCGCCGACGGCGGCCGCCGCGGCGACGGACCCGGCGAGCGGCAGCCCGGCGCCGGCCAGGGCGACGGCGAGCAGGGCCGCGGCCAGAACGTTGGCCGCGACGACGACCAGCAGGGCGGCGGTGAGCAGCGCGTACCGGCCGACGGCGGAGGCGCCGAGCAGCTCCGCCCGGCCGGTCTCCTCGTTCTGCCGGGTGTGCCGGACCACCGCGAAGGTGCTCAGCAGCGCGGCGAGCAGGGCCAGCGTGACGTACGACTCGGCGACCACCACCGCGCCGAGGTCGGTGCCGGCGATCGGCCCGTTGAACGCGCGGGCGACCAGGCTGGACGCCGACGTGGTGGCGTACCCGGCCCGCGCCGCCTCGTCCGGGTAGAAGCCCTTGACGCTGCCGGCGAGGGCGTAGCCGAGCAGGGGCGTGCCGAGCACCCAGACGGCGAGCCGGACCCGGTCGCGGCGCAGCACGAGCCGGGCGAGCCGCCCGGTGCCGGTGAACGCGCTCATCGGGCGCCCGCCTGCCGGTCGGCGCCCGCCCGGTGGTGGTCGTCCCGGTCCGTCACCGGTCCGGAAGGCCACGCGGCGACGGCGGCGCGCTCGTCGCCGTAGTGGCGCAGGAACAGCTCCTCCAGGGTGGGCGGGGCGCTGGTGAGGGCGCGGACCCCGAAGCGGACGAGGTGCCCGAGCAGCTCGTCGAGGTGGGCGGGCTCGACCTCCAGGTGGGTGCGCCCGTCGACCTCGCGCACCTCGTGGACGCCGGGCAGGTCCGCCAGGCCGGTCGCCGGGCGGGCGGTCTCCACCGTCACCGCCGTACGCGTGAGGTGGCGCAGCTCGGTGAGGGTGCCGGACTCGACGGTGCGGCCCTCGCGGATGATGCTGACCCGGTCGCAGAGCGCCTCGACCTCGGCCAGCACGTGGCTGGAGAGCAGCACGGTGGCCCCGTCGCGCTTGAGCTGGCGGACCTCGTCCTGGAACACGGCCTCCATCAGCGGGTCGAGCCCGGAGGTGGGCTCGTCGAGCACGTAGAACTCGACGTTCGAGGCGAAGGCCGCGACGATGGCCACCTTCTGCCGGTTGCCCTTGGAGTAGGTACGGCACTTGCGTGTCGGGTCGAGGTCGAAGCGCTCCAGCAGGGCGTCGCGGCGGCGCCGGTCGAGCCCGCCACGCAGCTCGCCGAACAGGTCGATGGCCTCGCCGCCGGAGAGGTTCGGCCACAGGTTCACGTCGCCGGGGACGTACGCCAGCCGGCGGTGCAGGGCGACCGCCTCCCGCCACGGGTCGGCGTCGAAGACCCGCACGTCGCCCGCGTCGCGGCGCAGCAGGCCGAGCAGGATGCGGATGGTGGTGGACTTGCCGGAGCCGTTGGGTCCGAGAAAGCCGTGCACCTCCCCCGCCTCGACCCGCAGGTCCAGTCCGTCGAGCGCCCGGACGCTGCCGAACGTCTTGACCAGGTTGTCGATGGAGATGACGGGCATGACCCCTCCTGCCGCTGGCGGTGCAGACCACTCCACTGTACTGACCGCCGGTCAGTCGGATCAACAGTGCTGCCACCCACCGGTCAGACGCGGCTACCCTTGCCGGCATGACCGTCGACGCACCCGACGACACGCGGACCCGGATCCTGCGCGCCGCGCTCGACCTGTTCGCCGAACACGGCTACCAGCGCACCTCGCTGCGCCAGATCGGTGAGCGGCTGCGGCTGACCAAGGCCGCGATCCTCTACCACTTCCCCGCCAAGGAGCACCTGCTCGCGGCCCTGGTCGAGCCGCTGCTCGCCGACCTGGAGGCGCTTCTGGACCGGGCCGGGGGGCTACCGGCCGAGCGGGCCCGCCGGGTGGTGCTGGAGGGCTGGGTGGACACCATGCTGGCCCACCGCCGCCCGCTCGGCATGCTCTTCCACGACATCGCCCTCATCACGCGCGGGGACACGTACCACCGTCTGATGGGGATCGCGATGCGGGCCAACGACCTCATCGCCGGGCCGGACGCCGGCCGGCGGGAGCGGGTCCGGGCGGTGCAGGCGGTCGCGGCGTGCAGCGACCCGGTGGTCTTCTTCACCGACGTGCCGGACGAGGTGCTGCGCGCCGACATGCTGGACGGCGTGCACCGCCTGCTGGACGGCGTGCCGCCGTCGGGCGCCGGCGCGCCCGCGGACGGCGGCGCGTCGAGGGGCCGGCGCCGGCCCGGCCGGCCGCGGGCGATGAGCCCGGAGCAGGTGGAGACGGCCCGGCGGATGCATGCCGAGGGCAGCCACTCGGCGGACGAGATCGCCGCCGCCCTGGGTGTCTCGCGGGCCACCGTCTACCGCCACCTCGACGCCGCGTCGGCGCAATAATGAGACGGATTACGAGATGTTTTTGAGACGATAGGTCGGTCGTCGGCGGCTCAGTCGTCGTGCCACATCGGTGCGCCGCGGCGCACCGTCCGCGCCACGATCTCCGGGGCGTCCAGCACGTCGGCGAGCCTGCGGGCCGCGGCCACCGCGAGCGCCCCCAGCGTCGGATGGCCGATCACCGCGTGGCAGGCCTGCAACCCGATCTCCGCCAGCTCCCGCCGGGTCACCTGGATGCGCCGGGCGCGGGCCCGCTGCGCGGCGAGCGCGGCACGGACCCGGTCGCGCAGCTCCGCCCGCTCGTCGACGACCCGCCGCATCACCGCCACCGACCAGCCCCAGGTCTGCGCGAGCACCAGCGGGTCGGCCGGGTCGCCGCGATCGTCGGCCAGCAGCAGTTGCTCGTGGCAGATGGCGACGACCGCGGCCACGTCCCCGTCCGCGTCGAGGATGGTCCGGGCCAGCAGCCCCGCGCCGACGGGCGCCGGGTGGCCCTGGGCGTCGCCGGCGCTCTCCGCCACGACCAGTCGCCCCAGGTCCGCCCGGGCCGCGTCGACGTCGCCCTCGGCGTAGCGCACGACCGCCAGGAACTCCCTCGTGGCGGCCACCGGCCGGCCCGCCCGGTCCTCGGCGCGGACCAACTCGTCACCGGCGGTCCGCAGCTCCGCCAGCGGCGCCCCGCCGGCGACCAGGTCGGCGATCCGCCGGCGCTGCTCCCACAGCGGCGTTTCCTCGATGGGCGCGAGCGGCGCCGGCACCGGGGCCAGCAGCTCCGCCAGCCGGCCCCACTCGCGGGCCGCCGCGCCCACCAGCAACGCCCTGCGCAGCGACGTCAGCGTGCGGTCGTCGGCCGGCCCGACGCTCGCCGCGCGGGCCCGCGTGACGGCGGCGAACACGCCGAGCGCCTCCGACCAGTACCCGGCCCGGGCCAGCTCGACGCCGAACTCCTCCCGCAGCCGGCTGCCCCGCCGCCCCGCCAGCGAGCCGGCCGCCAGCCTGCCCTGCACGCGGCCGTGCCGGAACCGGTACGCGCCGGCGCCGTGCCGCACCAGGCCGACCGTCTCGGCGTGGTCGAGGAACGCCAGCAGGCGGTGCGGCAGGCGTCCGCGCGCCGCGAGCACGAGCCGGGCCACGCAGAACCGCACCCACGCGCCGCTTCCGCGCGTGTACACCCACCAGCCCACCCCCAGGCC
>NZ_JBPQTP010000100.1:0-24562 GCF_051386395.1 Micromonospora sp. URMC 106 | reverse complement strand
CCGGGCGCGATCCTCGTGGTCAGGAACCGAGGAAAGGCGAAATGAGATGACGCGCAACCCCCTGATCCTGGCGTCGGTCGGCGGCCTGGCCGTGCTCGCCGTGGCCGGCGCGACCCTCGGCGTCGCGGCCGCCGACGGCGGCCCGGCCCGGGCGACCACGCTGGCCGCCGCCACGACCGCCCCGACCACCGCCGCCACCCCGGGCGGCACGGCGACCGCCTCCCCGGGCACCGCGCCGGCGACCGGCGGCACTCCGGCGACCCCCGGCACGCCGTCGGGCAGCGGCGCCCCGGCGGCCGGCGGGGACGCCGTGTCCGAGCAGCGGGCCCGGGAGATCGCGCTGGCCCGGGCGGGCGGCGGACAGGTCGTCGAGGTCGAGGCCGAACAGGAGGACGGCCGCCCGGTGTGGAGCGTGGAGATCATCGCCGGGCAGACCGAGCACGAGATCGACGTCGACCGGGACAACGGCACGGTGGTCAAGGCCGAGCAGGAGCCGGTCGACGACGATGACGACCGCGACGACGATGACGACAAGGACGACTCAGGCGACGACGACTGACCGGGGCGCCGGTGTCGCCGCCTCCCGCCGCGGGGGCGGCGGCGTCGTCGGCCCGGCGGGTCGCCTCCGGACGCGAGCCGGGCCCGGGGCGGAGGGCCGCACCGGGCGCGGGGCGGCGTACCGGGGCGGAGGCGTACCGGGGCGCGGGGCCGGGCCGAACGACCCTGTGACCGACACCGATGTCTGGCTACATTGGGGTATGGTGCCCGCCCACGGGGGCCGGGCGGCGGAACCGGTCTACCGCCCCATCCTCGCCAACCGGCGGGGCGAGCTGGAGGCGCTCAGTCATCTCGACGATGTCGTGGCGCCGCTGCTCGCCCCGGTCCTCCAGGTGTCCATCTTGGACTCGTACACACTGGACGTGCTCGGTCGGCTGCCCGAGGGGCTGCTCCCGGGCGTCGACGTCACCGACCTGCCCGACGCCCCGGAGACCGAGCTGGCCCGGTGGGGCGTACCGCTGGTGCCGGTGATCGGGCTCGCGGACAGCGACCCGCGCCTCGTGGCGCACGGCGTGGCGGCCCGGATCCACGCCCACCGGGCGGTGGTCCGGCTGCGGGTCGGCCGGGACCGGACCGGCCCGGACGCGGCCACGGCGGCGGTGGAGCGGATCTGGCGGTTCACCCGCCTGGTGCCCGAGCAGTGCGACCTGCTCCTCGACGCCGGGGACGTGTGCTGCGCGGCCGACGTGCGGGGGGCCGAGCCCCGGCTGCGCCGGCTGCTGGAGTGGGCGCGCCGGCACGCCTGGCGCTCGGTGAGCGTGGCGGCCGGCGGGATGCCGCCGGCGGTGACGCGCCTGCCCACCGACGAGCCGGTCCGCCTCGACCGCTGGGACTGGCGGCTGTGGCAGCGCCTGGCCGACCTCGGCGTCGGGTACGCCGACTACGGCGTCGGCTCGGCGGTGCCCGGCGCCGAACAGCCGGGCGACCGGCTGCCGACCGTGCGCTACACGGCCGACGACGCCTGGTGGGTGTACCGCTGGTCCCGGCGGGGCGGGCGGGGCGACGACCGGTTCGCTGACCTGTGTCGGGCGCTGGTCTCGGCGCCCCACTGGCCGGCCGCCGGGGCCGACTTTTCCTGGGGCGACCACGAGATCGTCCGGCGCGCCCGTCGGGGCGCCGGAGCGGGGTCGGCCAGCAACTGGGCGGCGTGGAGCACGTCGCACCACCTGGCGCACGTGCTGGCGGCGCTGCCGCACCCCGGCCGGGAGACCCGGCCGGGGGCGTGGCGGTCCGGTCACGCGAGCCCGGAACGGGGCCGGCCCGCCCGGCCGCACCGGGGCGGGGAGACCCGCCGGGCCGGCTGACCGGCCGTCACTGCTTCTCGGTGAACCCGAACTGCACGATGCCCTCGTCGTCGACGCTCGCGTCCACCGAGGCGTCGCCGAGCAGCTCGGCGGCGTCGGAGTCCAGGAAGATCCGGGCGCCCTGGTTGTCGACCACATGGTCGCCCTCGACCGGTTCGGCGACCAGCTCGACGGTGAGCGAGCCCGCCTCGGTGTCGGCGGCGATCCGCACCCCGCCGTCCTCGGCGACGTCCTGCTGGTTGGCGAGGTCTCGGATGACCAGCACGGCGTTGTCGGTCATGGTGAGCATGGCGGAACTCCTCGTGGATTCTCGGATTCGTGGTGCGGACCGGGGCTCGGCCCGCGCACGAGCGCACGTCGGAGGCGATGGAAGGGCGACACGCACATCGCCGTCGCAGCTTGGGGCAGGTAGGAGCCCCTTCACGGCCTACGTTGCCCCGTGTCGGGGGATCCGTCAAATAGAGCGGGGTCAGTGCCGGGCGCCGGCCGGGGTCAGCCGGGCCCGGATCTCGCGTGCCGCCGCGCGGCCGGCCCGGTTGGCGCCGACCGTGCTCGCCGACGGTCCGTACCCGATCAGGTGAATCCGCTCGTCGGCGACCACCCGGGTGCCGTCCATGGTGATACCGCCGCCGGGCGCGCGCAGCCGCAGCGGCGCGAGGTGGTCCAGCGCGGCCCGGAATCCGGTGCACCAGAGGATCACGTCGGCGGGCACGAACCTGCCGTCGTCCCAGGCCACCCCGTCGGGTGTGATCCGGTCGAACACGGGTAGGCGGTCGAGCACGCCGCGCTCGCGCAGCCGGCGCAGCTCCGGCGTGAGCGGCAGCCCGGTCACCCCGACCACGCTGGCCGGGGGCCGACCGGCGCGGACCGCCGCGTCGACCAGGGCCACCGCCGCCCGCCCCCGCTCGGGGGTGAACTCCTCGTCGCGGAAGTCGGGCGGGCGCCGGGTCACCCAGGTGGTGCCGGCCGCGACGGTGGAGACCTCGGCGAGCAGCTGGACGGCCGACGTCCCGCCGCCGACCACCACGACCCGCCGGCCGGCGAACTCGGCGGGGCCCCGGTAGTCGGCGGTGTGCAGCTGACGGCCCCGGAAGCTGGACCGGCCCGGGTAGTGCGGCCAGAACGGCCGGGTCCAGGTGCCGGTGGCGTTGACCAGGGCCCGGGTGGACCAGTCGCCCCGGTCGGTCAGGACGTCCAGCCGGCCGTCGGCCCGGTCGCGCACCTCGCGGACCCGGACCGGACGCCGTACCGGCAGGTCGAACGCGCGCTCGTACGCGGCGAAGTAGGCGCTGACCACCTCGGCCGCCGGCCGGTCGGGCTCCGCCGCCGGGAACGGCAGGCCGGGCAGGTCGTGGAAGCCGTGCACCCGGTCGAGCCGCAGCGTGGGCCAGCGGTGCCGCCACGCCCCGCCCGGCCCGTCGTCCCCGTCCAGGATCACGAAGCCCCCGCCGGGGGCGAAGCCGGCGCGGCGCAGGTGGTAGCCGGCGGAGAGGCCGGCCTGTCCGGCCCCGATCACCAGCACGTCGACGGAGCGCTCGTCCATGCCGGGTGCAACAACGAACGCGCCGCCCGGCTGCCCGCCGGAAGGCGTCTCGCCGCTCACACCCCGGCGCCTGCACTTTTCTTTCGGTCAACGGTCTTCTCTGGAAGATTCCTCCGTGGCAGCATCAGCGCATGCATCGTCGTCTCTTCCCCCGGACGCTCGCGCTGGCGGCGCTGGTGGCCGCCGCCGCCACGGCCGGGGCCCCGACCGCCACCGCCGAGTCGCCGACCCCCGCGGCGACCCGTCTGAACGCCACCATCGACGCGATCCTCGCCGACTCCCGGCTGGCCGGAGCGCAGGCGTCGGTGGTCGTCAAGGACGCCGCCACCGGTGCGACCGTCTATCACCGCAACGGGGACCGCCGCCTGGTGCCCGCCTCCAACACCAAGCTGCTGACCTCGGCCGCGGCGCTGGAGCTGCTCGGGCCCGGGCACCGCTTCAGCACGGAGGCGCGCACCACCGGCACCCGCCGCGCGGGCCTCGTCTCCGGCAACCTCTACCTGCGCGGCGGCGGCGACCCGACCATGCTCGCCGCCGACTACGACGCGCTGGCCGCGCAGGTCGCCGCCAAGGGCGTCCGGGTGGTCACCGGCAACCTGGTCGCCGACGACACCCGCTACGACAGCACCCGCCTCGGCCCCGACTGGACGTGGGACGACGAGCCCTACTACTACGCGGCGCAGGTCTCCGCCCTGACCGTGGCGCCGGACACCGACTACGACGCGGGCACGGTCATCGTGCACGCCGCGCCCGGCGCGAGCGCCGGCGCGCGCCCGGTCGTCACCACCACCCCGGCCACCGGCTACCTGAAGATCGACAACCGGGCGCAGACGGTCGCCGACGGGGAGACCTCGATCTCCTTCGAGCGCGCGCACGGCAGCAACACCGTCGTGGTCACCGGCCAGATCGCGCTCGGCGACCAACCGGAGAGCGACTGGGTGACCGTCTGGGAGCCCACCGGCTACGCCGCCGACGTCTTCCGCGCGGCGCTGCGCAGGCACGGCGTGCGGGTGCTCGGCCGGACCGTGCTGGGCCAGGCCACCCCGGAGGAGGCGGCCGAGGTGGGGCGGCACGAGTCGATGCCCCTGTCCCAGCTGATGGTGCCGTTCCTCAAGCTCTCCAACAACGGGCACGCCGAGGTGCTGACCAAGGAGATCGGCCGGGTGCTCACCGGCTCCGGCACCTGGCCCGCCGGGCTGGCGGCGATCAGCGAGTACGTCGCCGACGCCGGGATGGACACCGGCACGCTGCGCCAGCGGGACGGCTCCGGGCTCTCGCGGCGCAACCTGATTCCGGCCGACGAGTTCGTGGACCTGCTCACCGCCGTCCGCGCCGAGCCCTGGTTCGACACCTGGTACGCCGCCCTGCCGGTCGCCGGCGACGCGGACCGCTTCGTCGGCGGCACGCTGCGCAGCCGGATGCGCGGCACCCCGGCGGCCGGCAACGTGCACGCCAAGACCGGCAGCCTGACCGGCGTCTCCGGCCTGTCCGGCTACGTCACCGACGCCGACGGGCGGGTGCTGGCGTTCTCCATCCTGCTCAACAACTACCTGGCCTCGTCCGTCAAGGGGCTGGAGGACCAGATCGCCATCGCGCTCGCCTCGTACACCGAGAAGGCCGCGACCGCGGCGCGGGTCGCGCCCCGGACGGCGCCCGACGCTCCCCGGGTCCCGGAGGGCCGGGAGTGCTCCTGGGTGAAGCCCGTCGCCTGCTGACGGGGCCGGCGGGGCCCGGTGCGAGGGCCCCGCCGGCGCTCAGGCGCTCGGGCGGTGGGGCGGCTCGGCGTCCGGGTCGCCGCCCGCGATCAGCGCGGCGATGTCGGCGGGGCGCAGGCCGCGCTGCGCCAGCACCCGGGTTCCCCAGCGGTGCAGCCGGCACGGGTGCGGGCTGGCGTCGTTGCGGCAGACCGTCCCGCCGGACCAGCGCCGGGGCGCGTGCACCACGACCGCCCGGACGGCGAACTGCGCGTCCTCGGCGGTGACGTACGGCGGCAGCGGGATCTCCCGGAGCACCTCCCCGGACGGCTCCCCGGCGCCCTGCGGGGCGGTCGGACGGACGGTGCGGGTGGTGGTGCTGCTCATCGGTCGTGCCTCCACAGAGGATGGTCGGGCGTGGACAGCAGAAAGTTACGGCACGCTGAACACGGCGCGACGGACAAACTGTCCCGGCTCAGCGGCCGCAGCCCCGGCACGGGCGCCGGGTACGCAGGTGGTGGCCGACCGCCGCGACCCCCAGCCCCCAGCCCCACAGCCAGTACGCGGGCTCGGCGACCCAGAAGAACGCGAGCGGGTAGCGGCCGCCGCCCGGGTCGAACGTGCCGGTGACCGTCTCGACGGTGAGCTGGGCGATGCCGACCCCGAAGTAGCAGACCAGGCCGACGGAGAACAGCGCCGCCGGGGCGAGGAGCAGCAGCCGGGGGACGCGCCGGCCGGCCAGCAGCGGCACCCAGCCGGGCCAGACCACCCCCAGGAGTGCACCAGGGCCAGCGGCAGCAGCACGCCGGCGAGCAGGAAGCCGACCTCGAAGGCGATCATCGACGCGCCCTGGCTGAGCGGCACGTCCTCGAAGCCGACCCACAATTGGGCCGCCAGGCGCAGCAGGCATCCGAGAACCGCCGCCCAGGCCGCCGCCCGGGCCCAGGCGGGCACCGTCGCCGACGCGTCGCGTACCGGGCCGGTGCGGCCGCACCGGCGACAGTCCCCCCGCAGCCGACGCCGGTGGCCGAGGAGCGCCGCGTGCAGCAGCGCGGCCCCGGTGAGGCAGGCGAGCCGGCTGAGCAGGGCGCCCGGGTGGAACGCCGCGCCCGGGTCGAGGATCAGCAGCCCGACCACGTCCAGCAGCAGCAACGCGCAGGAGAGCAGCACCGCCGCGCAGACGACCCAGCCGGCCGCGGCCAACGCCGGGCGCCAGAAGCGGGCGGCGGCGAGCCCCGCGCCGACCAGGCCGGCGGCGGCGCAGAGCGCCACGGCCCACCAGCCGGTGAAGACCACGAGGTCCGTGTCGAGCGGCGGGAACTCCGGCGCGCCGACGAGGGCCCAGCGCACCCGCACCGCGCCGTAGGCGAGGGCCCAGGCGATGACGGCGTACGGCAGGACGGGGTGGCGTCGACGGACGGCGGCGCGGGTCGGGACCGGGGGCGGCAGCGTGGTGGTCATGCCTCCGACGATGCCGTCGTACGCGGCGCGCCGGCTCCCCGGCAGGGGTGGACCGGCTCCCTCGCGCGAGGGACCGACCGGGGCCGGTGACGCCCCTGGTCAGACCCGTTCGAGCACGACGACCGGGATCTGCCGGTCGGTCTTCGCCTGGTAGTCGTCGTACGCCGGCCAGATGGCGGCCATCGTGGACCACATCCGCGGCTTCTCCTCGGCCGTCGCGGTACGCGCCCGCGCGGTGAACCGCTCGGCGCCCACCTGCACCTCGACCAGCGGCTCGTCGAGCAGGTTCAGGTACCAGGCCGGATGCCTCGGGTCGCCGCCCTGCGAGGCGACCACCAGGTACGCGTCGCCGTCGCGGCCGTAGATGAGCGCGGTCCGGCGGAGCTTTCCGCTGCGCCGGCCACGGGTGGTCAGCAGCAGCGTGAAGACCCCGGGCCGCCACTCGTGCCCCTCGGCGCCGTCGGTCTCGACGTACCGCCGGATGTGGTCGGCCACCCAGCCCTGCGGGCTGTCCAGCACCTGCTCGCCCGAGGTCATCGGCCCTGCCCTTCGTCCGCGGCTGCTCGTCGCGACCACGCTACTCCGGGACGCGCCCGAGCACCGGGCGATCGCCGCCGCGCACCGGCTGACCCGTGCGGACGCGGGGCGTCGGGCAGTCAGCGCAACGCGACCGCCTGCACGCCCACGTTGCCGCAGTCGTCGGTGAAGACCTCCTCCGCGGTCCAGCTCAGCACCAGCCGGGCCCCCTTCGACGCCTGGAAGCGGAGGGTGAACTCGGCGGAGCGGCTGGTGTGCCGGTCCTCGATCCGCAGGGTCCTGGTCGGACCGCCGTCGGAGAGGCGCGCGTCGAGCCGCCCCCGCGCCATCCACACCCCGGCGTAGAGGCGGACGGTGCGCGGTTGACCGTCGGCGACGACGGCGAGGGTGAAGCCGCCGCCGGCGCCGCAGCGGTAGACCCCGTGGGGCGAGCCGCCCACCGACTCGACCGGGGTGCCGTCGCGCCACCGGAAGCTCTCCTGGTTGTCGTCCCAGCCACCCAGTGCGCCCCGGCCGCCCTCGTCCCGGATGTCGCCGGTGCCGCCGCGCTTGCGGACCGTCGAGTCCGCTCCGCGCAACCCCCAGTGGACCCAGTCCCGGCCGCCCACCGCGGTCAGGTCCACCTCGGCCGGCGCCTCGGCCATCCCGGCGTCGAGCGTCGGGCGCACCGGCGGCGTCGGGGAGGCGGACGGGCTGGGCGGGCGCTGCCGGGGCCGCAGTCCCGGCGAGACCTGGCCGGCGGCGGGGTCGCGCCCCTCGACGCCGGGGAATCCGGTGGGCCCGCCGACCCCCGCCGGCACCCCGCCCCCGGTCTCCTCGCCCGGCCCGGGGTCGCCGGAGTTCAGGTACGTCACGAGGGCGACCAGGCAGACGAGCACGGCGACACTCTCGACCGCCCACCGTCGGCGTTGCCGGACGCGGGTTAGCCGCCGCAGGTCGCTGCGGGTCCGCCGCCCGGGTGGGGGTAGGAACGGCCGGTGCCGGGCGGGGGTGGCGCTCGCCCGGTCGCCGTCGCCGCCGCCGTGCCGCGCCGGCCGGACACCCTGCCGCGTCAGGTCTTCCTCCGCCACCGACCCTCCACTCCCCACCGGCCGCCGCCCGGGCGTACGCGAGCGCCCGTCGGGGGCGTCCCGCGTTGGCGCGGGCTCGTCGGGCGCACCAGACGGGGCGGCCGGGCGTGTCCCGTTCGTCACCGGACCGTAGCGGACATCGATCCGGAAGGTGGTTGCGGGCCGGGGGCCGTTCAGTGTCGCCGGCGACGGCGCAGCCCACGGCCGGGGTGCCAGCTCTCGATGACCAGGTGGTCCGGCGGGTCGCCCACCCGGGTCAGCACCACCTCGGTCAGCTCGATCCGGAACCGGTGCGAGCCGTCCTCGCCGGGCGGTTCCTCGTGCGCCAGGCCGGCGATCTTCGCGTCGCCGCCCCAGGACCCCGGATCGTCCTCGGGAGTGTCCTCGGTCGGGCAGTGCAGCGCCACCCGTGGGTCGCGGCGCAGGTCGAGGGCCTTGAGCGCGCCGGCCATGCTGCCCAGCCGCAGGTGCTCGGCGTCGAAGTCGAACTCGGTGCCGCTGATCCGGGGCGAACCGTCCCGGCGCAGCGTCGCCATCGTGCCGTGCTTGCGTACCGCGAAGCGGGCCCGCACGCGCTCGGCGAACCCGGGCTCCTCCCGCACGAGATCAGACCACCATGTCATGGGACCAGCGTCGCAGTGAATCCGGACAACCCGCGGCGGGTTTTCTCAGCGGATCTCGAAGCCGAGCGTCTGCGCGATCACGATGGCCTGCTCCGGGTCGACGATCGCCCCGGCCCGCTCCACGACCGTCGGGTCGAGCGCGGTCAGGTCGCTGCGGCGCAGGTCGGCGCCGGAGAGCCGGGAGCTGTGCAGTTGCGCGGCGGAGAGGTCGACGCCGGTGACCGTGGCGCCGGTCAGGTTGGCGCCGGTGAGGTCGACCTCCCGCATCCGGACGTCGGTGATCCGGACTCCGCGCAGGTCGGCGCCGGGCAGCGCGACGAACGACCAGTCGCCGCCGGCGATCGTCAACGGCCGCAGGTCGCACTGGGTGAACGTGCTGCCCACCAGCTTGCAGCCGGTGAACTCGGCCTCGAAGAGGTTGCAGCGCTGGAAGGCGCAGCGGGTGAAGGCCGAGTCGGTGTGCCGCGAGGCGTTGAACCGCACGTTGCCGAAGGTGCACCCGTCGAAGACCGCGCCCCGGCTGACCGCCTCGGTCAGGTCGACGTGGAAGAAGGAGCAGCGGACGAAGTGCCGGTCCACCAACTCCTCGCCGTACCAGTCCTCGTTGCGGAAGGTGGCGTCCTCGGTCAGCTCGGGCATCGGGCCAGGCTACTGACGGGGTGCGACATGTGTGGCGGCCGGCCCTTCCGGGCGGGCGTACCGACTAGTAGTTTCGGCGGCGTGAACGTGGCACGCAGCATCGACCCGGACGCGATCGGCTTCGACCCGGCGCGCCTGGCTCGGATCGACGCGCACTTCGGCAGGTACGTCGACGACGGCCGGCTCGCCGGCTGGCAGGTGGTCGTCACCCGGCGCGGCGAGATCGCCCACTCGTCCACGTACGGGCTGCGCGACGTCGAGGCGGGGGCGCCCGTCGAGGCGGACACGCTCTGGCGGATCTACTCGATGACCAAGCCGGTCACCTCCGTCGCCGCGATGATGCTCTGGGAGGAGGGCCGCTTCCAGCTGACCGACGAGATCAGCCGTTGGCTGCCCGAGTTCGCCGACCTGCGGGTCTACGCCAAGGGCTCCGCCCTCAAGCCGTACACGGTGCCGGCGATCGAGCCGATCCGGGTCTGGCACCTGCTCACCCACACCGCCGGCCTGACGTACGGCTTCATGCAGACCTCGGTGGTCGACGGCCTCTACCGGGCCGCCGGCTACGACCTGTACCCGCCGGCGGACGTCGACCTGGCGACCGCCTGCCAGGCGTTCGGCGAGCTGCCCCTGCTGTTCCAGCCCGGCACGGCCTGGGGCTACTCGGTCGCCACCGACGTGCTCGGCCGGCTGGTCGAGGTGGTCTCCGGGCAGAGCCTGGACGCCTTCTTCGCCGACCGGATCTTCCGTCCGCTCGGCATGACCGACACGCACTGGTGGGCCGAGGGTGCCGCCGCCGACCGGCTCGCCGCGCTCTACGCGCCCGACCCACGCACCGGCCGCGCGGTCCGCTACGACAAGCTGGGCGCCCTGGCGTACGAGAATCCGCTGCTGCTCTCCGGCGGCGGCGGCCTGCTCTCCACCGCCGCCGACTACCACCGGTTCACCCAGATGCTCCTGCGCGGCGGCGAGCTGGACGGGGTGCGCCTGCTGGGCCCGCGCACGCTGCGCTTCATGACCCGCAACCACCTGCCCGGCGGGCAGGACCTGGGCACGCTGTCCACCGGCGGCTTCGCCGAGACCACCCTCGACGGGATCGGTTTCGGGCTCGGCTTCGCCGTGGTGCAGGACCCGGTGCCCAGCCGGGTGCCGAGCAGCGTCGGCGAGTACTACTGGGGTGGCGTGGCGAGCACGGCGTTCTGGGTGGACCCGGTGGAGGAGGTCACCGCGCTGCTCTTCACCCAGCTCATGCCGTCGAGCACCCACCCGCTGCGGCCGCAGCTGCGCCAGCTCGTCTACTCCGCCCTGCTCGACTGAGCGCGCCGGGCACCGTCACGCGCCGGCGCACCGCTCCGCCGCGCCCCGACGCCCCGCGACAGCGCGAGGGCCCGGCGGGACCGCCGGGATCCCCGGTCCGCCAGCGCGCGGCGGCGCCGCTCAATAGCCTGGAGTCGGCTACGTCCGCCGGGCCGGACGGGCGGGGCGGGAGGCGGTCATGAGCAACATCGTCGTGTTCGGGGCGGGGGGCACCGCGGGCTCGCGGATCACCGCCGAGGCGGTCAACCGGGGGCACCGGGTCACCGCGGCGGTCCGCCGCCCGGAGGCCACGTCGTACCTGCCGCCAGCGGTCAAGGTGGTCACCGGCGACGCCACCAGCGAGCGGAGCGTACGGGAGCTGGCGCCGGACACCGACGCCATGGTGGTGGCGATCGGCGGCGGCGAACGCGGCCTCTGGCTGGACGCCGCGCGGAGCCTGGTCGGCGCGCTGCGGGGCCTGCCGGCCGCGCCCCGGATCATCCACGTCGGCGGCGGGTCGACCCTGCTCACCCCGAGGGGCACCCGCTACCTCGACGAGCCGGACTTCCCCGACGAGTACCGCGACGCCGCGCAGGGCCAGGCCGACGCCCTCGACTTCTACCGCTCCTCGGCCGACGGGGTGAGCTGGACGTACGTCTCCCCGCCACCGCTGGAGTTCCACCCCGGCGAGCGCACCGGGCACTACCGCACCGGCGGCGACCAGCCGGTCACCGACCACGAGGGGCGCTCGGTGCTCAGCTACGAGGACCTGGCGGTCGCCATCGTCGACGAGATCGAGACCCCGCGCCACGAGAACGCGCGGTTCACCGCCGCTTACTGAGGGCGGGCGGGCCCGGGCGGCCGGGGCGCGGGCGGCCCGGGCGGCCGGGGCGCGGGCGGCCCGGGCGGCCGGGCGACACCGGCGTCAGTCGGCGAGGCGGGCGGGGAAACCGCCGGTGGCGACCGGGCCCCAGGCGTCGATGGTGACCCGGATCAGCGACTTGCCCTGGCGGACCATCGCCGCCCGGTACTCGTCCCAGTCCGGGTGCTCGCCGGAGATGCACCGGAAGTACTCCACGAGCGGCTCCAGCGCCTCCGGCAGGTCGAGCACCTCGGCGGTGCCGTCGAGGTGCACCCAGGGCCCGTTCCAGTCGTCGGAGAGCACGCACGCGGAGACCCGTGGGTCGCGTCGGATGTTGCTCACCTTGGCCCGCTCCGGGTACGTCGAGATCACCAGCCGCCCCTCGGCGTCCACCCCGGCGGAGACCGGTGAGGACTGCGGCCGCCCGTCGGCACGGGTGGTCATCAGCACCACCCGGTGCCGTGGCCGGAGGAACTCGACCAGCTCCGCCCGGTCGACCCGGGTGTTCGTCGCGATGCTGCGTGCCACCACCCGTTTCTACCAGTCGGTCAGCGCGGGCGGGGCGCGGCACGGCCGGCGGCGGGCTGCGCGGGCACCCGGGGGCGGGCCGAGGGCCGCCAGGCGCGGCCGTTGGCGTAGATGATCCGGAAGCCGAGGTACGACGCGAGGGGCGCCCAGTGCGCCGAGCCCATCCGCAGCTCGGCGGCGTTGTGCCGTTGACCGTTGGCCAGCACGTCGAGCAGCACGGTCTCGAAGGCCGCCGACTCCACCCAGTCCACCTCCCGCGTGTAACCGCAGATCAGCGCCGCTCCGGTGGCGTCCAGGAAGTCCCGCAGCGCGGCGTCGGAGGCGCGCAGCACGGAACAGCTACCGAAATAGAGCCGCCGACCCTCGCAACGGCCGGCCATCAACTCGGCGACGTCGGCGAGTTCGACGGATTCCCAGTCGGTGAGGCAGAGCCGGCTCGGTTCGCCGTGCATCGCGAAGAAGCCCACCCGGTGGTCGGCGTACTGCTTGAGCAGCCAGCGGTCGAGGAAGTAGAAGAGTTCGTCGCGGGTCGCCGCGTCCTTGTGGATGAAACGGATCTTCCCGAGCCGTTCGAGCAGTTCGAGGGTGGGCAGGACGGAGCCGCGCTCGTTGAGGTCCCGGTGCCACTGGCCCTCGATGCAGAAGACGCCACCGCGCGCCACGCCGCCTCCTCCCCCGTGCCCGCCGGCGCTGACGTTACCGCCCGCGACCGCCCCGCGAACATCAGCATCGGCGTGCCCGCCTGCGCCTTTCCGCGCCGTTCACGGTTTCGTGCGGCCCGTTAGCAGCGAATGGGTGGTTCGCAAACGGGGCCGATTCCCAGGCAAGACCCAGGAACTGCCGATCGCGAGGACAATTCTCGTTAATTGCCACCAAAGGGCCGCCCGACTGCCAGGGTGGAAAGCGCGGGACGTCCCGGTCGATGTCCCGGACGCCACCCCAATCGCACTCCTATCGGGAGGACTTCTGTGCGCGTTAACACCCTGAAACGAGTGGTTGTCGCATTCGCCCTGGCGATGCCGGGAGCCGCGATCGCCACGGTGGTCGCCGCGCCAGCGGCCCATGCCGACGGCTGCTACACGTGGAAGCGCAACCTCTACCAGGGGCGCTCCGGCGACGACGTCCGCCAACTGCAGATCCGGGTCGCCGGCTGGGCCGGCCACCGGGACATCGTGGAGAACGACGGCCGCTTCGGGCCCAAGACCGCCGCCGCGGTCCGGCGGTTCCAGTCCGCGTACGGGCTGCGGGTCGACGGCGTCGCCGGGCCGCAGACCTACGCCAAGCTCTACGAGCTGCAGGACAACGACTGCACCCCGCGGCACTTCAGCTTCACGGAGCTGGACGACGGCTGCGGCCGCGGTGGGTGGACCGGCGGCCCGCTCTCCGCCGCCCAGACCCGGCAGAACGCCCTGCGCACCATGTGGAAGCTGGAGGCGATGCGGCGCGGCCTGGGCGACCAGCCGCTCCACGTCAGCAGCGGTTTCCGCAGCCGCGGCTGCAACGAGCAGGTCGGCGGGGCGTCGGACAGCCAGCACCTCTACGGCAACGCCGCCGACGTGTACTCGCGCAGCAAGTCGCTGTGCCAGGTGGCCCGGGACGCCCGCAACCGGGGCTTCAGCGGGATCTACGGGCCGGGCTACCCGGACCACGACGACCACGTGCACGTGGACTCGCGCCGCGAGAACGACAGCGACCGCACGCCGAACACCACCAGCTGGTCCGCGCCCGACTGCGGGATCGGCGCCGGCAACGACTGAGCCGGCCGGCCCGGGCACGACCGGCCGGGTCGGACGGCACCGACCGGGCGTGCCGGACGGAGAACCGGCTGGACCGGCCGGCGGTCAGATCCAGCCGATCGACGGCCACGGCGACGCCGGCCTGGAGCGCGGGTGGGGAATCCCCGCGCCCGGGCCGGCGTCGTCCTGCCCCGGGTCGCCGCGAGCGGACGCTGCCTCCGCTCAGCTCGCCCGGGGCCAGCGCGGCGCGGTGGCGGGCACCGGCCGGCCGGGGCCGGCGGGGCGGGCGGCGGGCGCGACCACCTGGCGGGTGCCCGGCCCGCCCTCGGCGCGGGCCGACGCGGAACCGGTCACCGGGAACGGGAAGGGCACGTGCACGAAGGGATTGCCGTGCCGGACCAGGGCGTCGATCTGTCGCTCGCTGAGTCCGTGCCGCTCCAGCACCCGCCGCCCCCAGCGGTGCAGTCGGCACGGGTACGTCACGCCGTCGTTGCGGCACAGCGGACCGGCCGGCCACTCCTCGGCGGCGTGCACCACCACCGCCCGGACCGCGAGCCGGACGTCCTCGGGGGTCAACGGCGCCGGCACCGGCACCTCGCCCAGGATCTGGTCGATGGGATCCGTCGACTGCTCACCAACTCGCACGGCAGGCCTCCCGCGGCTCCGGCAGCGGTGCGGCTGACGCGCCGCACCGCATCCTCGGCAACTGGTACGGCCCCCGCGCCCGGGAAGTTCAATCCGGGCGAGCCGGAGCCGCGGACGACGCGCGGCTCAGACCAGGCCGGCGTCGTGGACCAGCAGGGCGACCTGGACGCGGTTGTTCAGGTCGAGCTTGACCAGCAGCCGCGACACGTACGCCTTGACCGTCGCGACGCTCATGAACAGCTCGCCGGCGATCTCGGCGTTGGTCTGGCCCTGCCCCAGCGCGACGGCGACCTCGCGCTCCCGTTCGCTGAGCCCGTCGAGCTGCCGCAGCGCCCGCTCCCGGCGCGGGTCGGGGCCGGCCGCCGCGCGGGGGGCCGTGACGTGGTCGATCAGCCGGCGGGTCACCGCCGGGGAGAGGGTGGCCTCCCCGGCCGCCACCCGGCGTACCGCCCGCACGATCTCGGCCGGCGGGGTGTCCTTGAGCAGGAAGCCGCCGGCCCCCGCCCGCAGCGCCCGGAGCACCTGCTCGTCGGCGTCGAAGGTGGTCAGCACCAGCACCTCCGGCGGGTCGGGCGACGCCCGCAGCGCCTCGGTCGCGGCGAGCCCGTCCAGCCGGGGCATCCGGATGTCCATCAGCACCACGTCCGGCGCGCACGCGGCCACGGCGGCGGGCACCTCGCTGCCGTCGGCGGCCTCGCCGACCACGAGCAGGTCCGGCGCGCCGCCGAGGATCATCGACAGGCCGGCCCGGACCAGCGCGTCGTCGTCGACGATCAGCACCCGCACCGGCCCCTCGGTGCCGGTGCCGGGCGTCGCCGGCCCGGTCACGCCGGCCACGGCAGCCACGCGGCCAGCCGGAAGTCGCCCGAGTCGTCCCGCCCGTACGCCAACCGGCCGCCGGCCAGGTTGACCCGTTCGGCGATGCCTACCAGGCCGGTGCCGGCGCCGGGGATCTCCGGGCCGGTGATGCCGCCGACCGGCCACCGGTTGCGGATCTCCACGGTCAGCCCGTCGCCGGGGCCGCCGGTCACGTCGACGGTGACCGCGGCGCCGGCGGCGTGCTTGCGGGCGTTGGTCAACCCCTCCTGCACGATCCGGTAGACGCTGCGCCCCACCGCCAGAGGCACCCGATCCACCGCCGGGACCACGTCGCGGACGCTCACCCGCACCCCGGCCGCCCGGGACTCCTCGATCAGCGCGGGCAGGTCGCCCAGGGTGGGCTGCGGGCGCTCCGGGTCCTCCTCGGCGGCGGTCTCCGCGCGGAGCACCCCGATCACCTCGCGCAGGTCCTGCAGCGCGGCGTGGGGGCTGGTCCGGATCACCCCGGCCGCCTTCGCCACCTCCTCCGGCGCGGCGTCCGGCCGGAACTCCAGCGCCCCGGCGTGCAGGCTGAGCAGCGAGATCCGGTGTGCCAGCACGTCGTGCATCTCCCGGGCGATCCGGGTGCGCTCCAGGTGCCGGGCCTGCGCCACCCGCAACTGCTGCTCGGCCTCGGCCCGCTCGGCGCGCTCGCGCAGCGACACGACCAGCTGTCGTCGCGCCCGGACGAACATTCCCCACGCCAGCACGGCGGCGATGAAGAGCACCGTCCAGACCATCGCCGCCCAGAAGGACAGGGCCGGGTCCGGGCGGAGCCCGTAGTAGGCGAACGCCAGCAGCAGGTGCACGCCGACCAGCCCGGCCGCGACCGGGAAGGGGCGGCGCACGGCGACCGTGAAGACGATGATCAGCAGCGCCATCGAGGCGGTGACGGAGAAGGCCCCCAGCGGCAGCGTGGCCACCGCCAGGCCCACCGGCCAGCGCCGGCGCACCCAGAGCGCGGCGGCGGCGGCCAGCCCGCACACGAAGTCGAGCTCCTCCAACCAGGCCGGGCCGGCGTTCAGCGCGAACTGCGGGTCGGGTGACGCGGCGTCCCCGAAGGCCAGCACCGCCCAGCCGAGGGCGAGCAGGAAACCGAGGCCGTCCACGAGCCAGTCGCGCGCGGTCCGCCGGGTCCGCCCGGCCGCCTCGACGAGTGCCCCCGGCAGCAGCCAGGGATGGTCGGGTACGGCGGCGCTGGTCACGCCGCCATGCTAGGCAGCCGGCCGGGACACCGGCCAGCTACCAAAGTCGACACCTCGGCGTCGACCAAGGTAGCCGCCGGGCGAGACCGTCGGCCGCAGCGGGCAGCCGGCCGGCGCGGGCAGCCTGACCGACATGATCGACGTGGAACACCTCACCAAACGGTACGGGCGGCACACCGCCGTCGACGACGTGTCGTTCCGCTGCGAGCCGGGCACCGTCACCGGCTTCCTGGGGCCCAACGGGGCCGGCAAGTCCACCACCATGCGGATGATCTGCGGGCTCACCCCGCCCAGCGGCGGCGGCGCCACGGTCGTCGGCCGGGCGTACCGGGAGCTGCCCAACCCGGGCCGGGAGGTCGGCGTGCTGCTGGACGCCTCGGCCCAGCACGCCGGGCGCACCGGCCGGGAGGCGCTGACCGTCGCCGCCGCGACGATGGGCGTGGACCGCCGGCGGGTGGCCGCCACGCTCGACCTGGTCGGGCTGAACGCGGTCGCGGCGAAGCGCCGGGTCCGGGCGTACTCGTTGGGGATGCGGCAGCGGCTCGGCCTGGCGCACGCGCTGCTGGGCGACCCGCGCGTGCTGATCCTCGACGAGCCGGCCAACGGCCTGGACCCGGAGGGCATCTTCTGGATGCGCGGCCTGCTGCGCGACTTCGCCGACCGGGGCGGCACCGTGCTGCTCTCCTCCCACCTGCTGCGCGAGGTGGAGGCGGTCGCGGACCGGCTGGTGGTGATCGGGGGCGGCCGGATCGTGGCCCAGGGCGACAAGGACGAGCTGCTGGCCGGGGGCGGCACCCTGGTCCGGGCGCGGGACGCGGCGGCGCTGCGCGGCGCGTTGGACCGGGCCGGGCTGCCGGTCACCGAGGGCACCGACGGGTTGCTGGTCCGCGCCGACGCCGAGGCGGTCGGGCAGGCCGCCGCCGACGCCGGCGTCGCCCTCACCGAACTGCGCCCGGCCGGCAGCGGCGGCTTGGAACAGCTCTTCCTCACCCTGACCGCCGGCGCGTCGACCCGGGAGGCCGTCCGATGACCACCACCACCGCCAACCCGTCCACCGTCGCGCCCCACCACCGTCCGGCGGTACGCCGACCGTCGCCGCTCCGGCTCACCGGCGTCGAGCTGCGCAAGCTCGTCGACACCCGGGCCGGGCTGTGGCTGCTGGTCACCATCGGGCTGCTCGCCGCCGCCCTCGTGGTCGTCCAGCTGATCTGGGCACCGGACGCCGAACAGACCTTCGCCAACTTCTTCCTTTCGACGCTGCTGCCGGTCGGGTTGCTGCTGCCGGTGCTCGGCATCCTGTCGATCACCAGCGAGTGGTCGCAGCGCAGCGCGCTGACCACGTTCGCCCTGGTGCCCCGCCGGGGGCGGGTGATCGCCGCCAAGCTGGCCGCGACGGTGCTGGCCGCCCTGGCGTCGGTGCTGGTCAGCCTCGCCGTGGCGGCCGTCGGCACGCTGGTCGCCGGGGCCACGGGGGGCGCGGGCACCTGGCACTTCGAGGGGGCGCTGCTGCTGCACGCCGTGGTGTTCCAGGTCGCCAACGTGCTGATGGGCGCCGGCTTCGGCCTGCTGCTGCTCAACACGCCGCTGGCCATCGTCGGCTACCTGCTGCTGCCGACCCTCTGGTCGATCCTCGGCGGGCTGATCCGGCCGCTGCACGGCCCGGCGGGCTGGCTGGACACGAGCCGGACCATGGAACCGCTGTTCACCCCGGACGTGACCGCCGGGCAGTGGGCACGGCTCGGGGTGTCGCTGCTGGTCTGGCTGGTCGTCCCGCTGGTCGCCGGGCTGGTCCGCACCCTGCGCCGCGAGGTGTCCTGACGGTGGACGGCTACGGCGCTCCCACCGTCGTCGACGGCGGCGCGGCGGAGCTGGCGCTGCTCTGGGGCGGCTTCCCGGTGCTCGGGGCGGGCGCCGGATGGCTGCTCACCGCGGGCGCGGGGTGGCTGGCCGAGCTGCCCTGGGCACCGGCGCAGGACCTGCTCGAACTGGTCGCCGGGCTGCCCGACCCGCAGGCCAGCATCGGCGGGCTGGCCGTCGGCGCGCTGGGCGGCCTGGTGGTCGCCGCCATCGGCACCGCCGAGCGGCTCGCCGTCACCGTCGGCGCCGAGCGGGTGGGGTTGCGCCGCGACGGCACCCGGTGGGAGGTCCAGCGCCGGGAGGTGCGCGCGGTGTTCCTCGACGGCAGGGAACTGGTGCTGCTCGGCCCGGACGACGAGGAGCTGGTCCGGGAGAAGTCGGACCTGGCCCCCGACCGGCTGCGCGCCGCCTTCCGGGAGCACGGCTGGCCGTGGGCGGAGGCCGACCCGCACCGGGACGCGTACCGGCGGTGGGTGCCGGGGCTGCCCGGGCTGCCGGTCGGCGCGGACGCGCTGCTGCGCGCCCGGCAGCGGGCGCTCGACGACGACCGGGGCGGCGAGGCGCGGGAGCTGCGCGGCGAACTGGCCCGCTGCGGGGTGGTGGTCCGCGACGAGCGCAAACGGCAGTACTGGCGGCTGACCCGGTCGGCCGCGCGCCCCAGACCGGAGGACGCGACTTCGCCTGAGCCGGAGGTCGACGGACGGTAGCGTTGCGTTCGACGGGGCCCTGGCCACGGGGAGCGCGCGATGACCGAGCAGCAGCCGTACCGGGTGGTGACCCGGCACCCCGGCTTCGAGCTGCGCCGCTACCCGCCGCACCTGATCGCCGAGGTACGGGTCGAGGGGTCGTTCGAGCAGGCCGCCCGGGACGGCTTCCGGCCGCTGGCCGCGTACATCGGGGGCGCCAACCGCTCCCGCGTTGAGGGCGGGGGCGGGCCGGCGGCGCGGGAGGCGGGCCCGGCGACGATCGCGATGACCGCGCCGTACCTGCAGGAGGAGGCGGACCGGCCGGGCTGCTGGCTGGTGCGGTTCGTGCTGCCGGCGGCCTGCACGCCCGACGCGCTGCCCGAGCCGACGGACCCCCGGGTACGTACCCGCAGCGTCCCCGGGCAGCTCGCCGCCGCGGTCCGGTTCCGGGGCCGGTGGACGGCGCGGGCGTTCGACCGGCGGGCTACCGCGCTCGGCCGGGCGGTCACCGCGGCCGGGCTGCGCCCCACCGGCGCGGTCCGGTACGCGCGCTTCGACCCGCCGTGGACACCGTCGTTCCTGCGCCGCAACGAGGTCGTGCTGCCGGTCGCCGAGTGAGCCGGCGCCGCACCTCGGCACGGCTGTCCTCGTTGGAGATTTGCCCGCGTCGTTCGCGGGTACCGCACGGCGCACGGGCGACCGCCCGGACGGGATCGGAAGGGGGACGACGATGACCTCCACGGGAAGCGCGGCGAACGGCGGCGGCAGTGGCATCTTCCGCCGCAAGCCGGTCGAGGAGATCGCCGACGAGGGCGGCGAGGGGCTGGCCCGCTCCCTCGGGCTCTGGCAGCTCACCGCCATCGGCGTGGGCGGCATCATCGGCGCGGGCATCTTCGCCCTGGCCGGCGCGGTGGCGAGCGAGACCGCGGGCCCGGCCGTGCTGATCTCGTTCCTGATCGCCGGGCTCGCCAGCGCGGCGGCCGCCCTGTCGTACGCCGAGTTCGCCGGCATGATCCCGAAGGCCGGCTCGGCCTACACCTACGGGTACGCGGTGCTCGGCGAGGCCGTGGGCTGGTTCATCGGCTGGGACCTGCTGCTGGAGTACACCGCGATCGTGGCCGTGGTGGCCATCGGCATCTCCGGCTACTTCTCCTTCCTCGTCACGGAGCTGGGGGCGGAGCTGCCGGCGTGGATGCTGGGCGCTCCGGGCACCGGCGACGGGCACGTGGTGGACCTCTTCGCGGTGGTCCTCTGCCTGTTCATCGCGTTCCTGCTGAACCTCGGCATCAAGTCCGCGGCCCGCTTCGAGACGTTCGTCGTCGGGTTGAAGGTCGCCGTGGTGCTGCTGGTGATCGTGGTGGGCTTCTTCTACGTCAAGACCGCCAACTACTCGCCGTTCTTCCCGTTCGGGTTGAGCGGGGCGTTCACCGGCGCGGCGACGGTCTTCTTCGCGGTCTTCGGCTACGACGCGATGAGCACCGCCGCCGAGGAGTCGAAGGACGCCCGCCGGCACATGCCCAAGGCGATCATCTACTCGCTGGCCATCTCGATGGTCCTCTACGTGCTGGCCACCCTGGTGCTGACCGGCATGCAGAACTACCGGGACATCGACCCGGAGAGCGGCTTCTCCTCCGCGTTCGCCTCCGTCGGCCTGTCCGGCCTGGCCAGCGTCATCGCCGTCGGCGCGATCATCGGCATCCTGACCGTGATGTTCACCTTCATGCTCGGCGTCACCCGGGTGTGGTTCTCGATGAGCCGCGACGGCCTGCTGCCGGGCTGGTTCGCCAAGCTGCACCCGGTCCGCCGGGTGCCGAGCCGGGTCACCTGGATCGTCGGCGTCGGCTCGGCCCTCATCGCCGGCTTCCTGCCGATCCGGGAGGCCGCCGAGCTGACCAACATCGGCATCCTGCTCGCCTTCGTGGTGGTCTGCGTCGCGGTGATCGTGCTGCGCTACCGCCGCCCCGACGCGCCGCGCACGTTCCGGCTGCCGGGCATGCCGGTGGTGCCCGCGATCGGCGCGCTCTTCTCCGTCTGGCTGATCACCTTCCTCGCCCCGGAGACGTGGCTGCGCTTCGCGGTCTGGTTCGTGCTCGGCGCGCTGATCTACGCCTTCTACGGCTACCGCCGGTCGAAGCTCGCCGGCCGCGGCTGAGGACCTCCGCCCTCAGCCGCCCGCGATGACGCCGGCGGCTGAGGGCGTCCGCCGTCAGCCCGCGATGACGACGCCGGCCAGGATCGCGAAGGCCGCCGAGACCGCCGTGCCGGTCAGCCGCCGCCACGGCGGCGCGCCGGCGAGCGACGGCAGGCCCCGCCAGCGGTACGCGGCCAGCGCGATCCCGCCGGCGGCGAGGCCGACGCCCACCGGCCAGAGCCAGGCGGGGACCACCGTCCAGTCGCCCAGCCGGTGACCGAGGCCGAGGTAGAGCGCCGCCCAGGCGGCGGCGGGCGCCAGGGTGAGCCGGTCCGGGGCACGGCGGGCCGTGGTGAGCAGGCTGAGCCCGCCGAGGAAGGTGAAGAACACCGCGAGCCCGGCGCTGATCCAGACCGGCGGCGGCGGGACGTCGCGGTCGGCGTCCTCCGTCGGTACGCCGAGCAGCCGCAGCCCGATCGGCGCCACGTCCGCGTCGGTGTTGCCGAGCACCACCACGCCCCGCCCGGTGGCCCGTTCGAAGCCCGCGTACGCGTGGAAGCCGCCGGTGGCGCCGTTGTGCCAGACGACCTCGCGGTCGCCGTGGCGGGTGGTGAACCAGCCGTAGCCGATCCGACTGCGCTCGTCGTCGGTGAAGCGCGGGGTGGCGGCGTCGGCGCCGGGGGCGGTGCCGGCGAGCGTCGCGCCGACCAGCCGGGCCAGGTCCTCGACGGTCGACCAGTAGCCGATCCCGGCCGGCGCGTAGCCGCTGCCGACCCAGGCGTCGACGGCGCGCCCGCTGCCGGTGGCGCCCTCGGCCCGCCCGGGCGGCAGGGCGCCGGCGTCGGTCGCCACCACGGTCGCCGTCATGCCGAGCGGTCGCAGCAGCTCGCGGTCGAGCAGTTCCGGGTACGACGTGCCGGCCCGGGCGGCGAGCGCCTGCCCGAGCAGCGCCACGCCGAGGTTGGAGTAGCGGACCTGCCCGCGGCGGTCGCCGGGCTCCTCGTCGCCGGCGGCCTCGACCAGCCACCCGGCGTCCTCGCCGGCGTAGGGGTTGCCGCCGGTGAGGTTGGTCCACCAGGCGCGGGCCAGGTCGCCGGGCGAGGTGGCGGGCAGCCGGGGCAGACCGGAACGGTGGCTGGCCAACTCGGCGAGGGTGACCTCGCGGGCGGGGCCGGTCAGCTCGGGCAGTGCGGCGCCGACCGGCTCGTCGGGGCGGACCGCCCCCGTCGCCGCCTGCCGGGCGAGGAGCATCCCGGTCATCACCTTGGTGATCGAGCCGATCTCGAACGGCGTGCCCGGTTCGACGGGTCGGCCGTCGGGGTCGCGGTCGCCCAGGCCGGCGGTCCGGACCTGGCCGTTCTCCACCACGGCGACGGCGAGGCCACGGTGCCCCTCCGGGTCGGGCACCGCCTCCCGGACGGCGGCGGCCAGCGCGGCGTCGCCGGTGCTCTGCCCGGTGAGCCGGGTTGGCCCCGGCATGATCCCGATGGCCGCGACCGCGGCGACGGGTGCGACGGCCAGGGCGAGGATGGTCGGCTTGCGCATGGTGCTCCTTCCGTCGGGGTCGGCCCGGAGGCGGTGCGGAGGTCGCCCGGAGACGGTGCGGGGTGCGTCAGCGGCGGGCGGCGGTGAGGATGGCCAGCAGCGGCACGACCCGTTCGGCGGGGACGGCGTAGCGGCCCCGGCCGGCACTGCGCAGCCAGCCGGCGGCGGTGAGCTGGCGCAGGTGGTGGTGTAGCTGGCCGGTGGTGCCCAGGCCCTCGATCGCGGCCAGCTCGGCGGTGCCGTGCCGGCCGGTCAGGATCTCGCGCAGCAGGCGCAGCCGCACCGGGTGGGCCAGGGCGGTCAGCACACCGGCCAGCTCCGTCCAGTCCCCGGCGAGCACGTCGTCGACGGTGCGGCCGTACTGCCAGTCGTAGTGCTCCTCGTCGAGGCGGACGGTGCCGGTGTAGAGCACCGCGCCGGTGCCGTCGGCGGGCAGCCTCCGCTTCAGCCCGTCGAGGGCCCAGAAGACACCGTCGGGCGCGGGCGGCGCCTCGGCCGGGGGCGGCTCCGCCGCGAAGCGCTCGGCCAGCGCGGCCACCTGCGCCTCCAACGCACTGAGCCGGTCTTCGATCTCCGCCATACATCGATACTACGAAGTTACGTACTTACGTGCAACGGCGGACCGGTCGGAGCGGTTCCCCGCGTGATCCGCCCGACCGCTACCGTTCCCGGTCTGGGGAGGTGCCGCCGGTGTACGTGGTGTCCGTGATCAACTACAAGGGCGGGGTCGGCAAGACCACCGTCACCGCCAACGTCGGGGCCGAACTGGCCAACCGGGGCATGAAGGTGCTGCTCGTCGACCTCGACCCACAGGCCAGCCTGACGTTCGGCTTCTACGACCCCGACGACTGGCGGGAGCGACTGCGCGACGGCCGGACGGTGAAGCGCTGGTACGACGGGCTGCGCGGGGACACCCCGGCGGTGACCCTGGGCGAGCTGGTCGTCTCCCCCGGCCCGGCGAACGCGCGGCTCACCGGCGCCGGCCGCCTCGACCTGATCGCCTCCCACCTCCAGCTCGTCGACATCGACCTGACGCTGGCGCGCGGCGTGGCCGACGGCGACGAGTACGACGCCGAGCTGTTCCGGGTGCGCGGCTCCCTCGCCGAGGGTTTGCACGACGACGCGCTGGGCGGCTACGACATGGTGCTGATCGACTGTCCGCCGAACTTCAACGTGGTCACCCAGTCGGCCATCATCGCCAGCGACCACCTGCTCATCCCGGCGAAGGCGGACTACCTGTCCACCCTGGGCATCGACTACCTGCACGGCAACGTCCGGGAGCTGGTCGACCGGTACAACGCCGACGCCCGGCGCTTCGCCACCACCCGCCGGCACCACAAGGTGGCCCCCGGCGTCGCGGGCGTGGTGTTCACCATGATCCAGCTCATGGCGCAGCGGCCGATCGCCGCGCACCAGGGCTACATGGACCAGGTCCGCGCGCTGGGCCTGCCGGTCTTCCCCACCGCCCTGCGGGAGAACGTCACGGCGTTCGCCACGAACACCCCACGCGGCGTGCCGGTGGTGCTCCGCGACCGGCTCACCGCGCCGGTGGTCCGCGACGAGCTGCGCCAGCTCGCCACCGAGTTCCTCGAACACCTCCAACCCGAGCGGGTCGGGGCGTGACCGGCCGGGTCCGCGACGTCGCCGACGTGGTGGCGGCGCTGCTGCGGGAGCTGCCCGCCGCCGACCTCGCCGCGCTCGTCGAGGGGCGGGCCCGGCTCGCCGTGGTACCGCTCGACGGCGCCCCGCCCCGTCCGCCGGCCGCCCGCCCGGCCCCGCCCGCCGCC